>NZ_LT599032.1:2601517-2901517 GCF_900079725.1 uncultured Dysgonomonas sp. | reverse complement strand
CAATGGAAAGCAACAATAGGGAAGTGCCCGAAAAGACAAATAATGAACCCCAATACTAACAAAATGGAGGATAAACCAGTATTGAAAGATTTAATTTTGAAGTGTTTAGGTTATAAAGAGTTGAGAAGCTCTTTTTACCCCGAATATTTTTCTGAAATAGGTCTAAAAACCTGCGTCTATTGTAATTCTCAATTAGTAGTAGTTGTAGAAACAAAAACTGGAAATAGCAAAGCGAAGTTCCAAGCCGACCATTATCACAATAAAAGTGATTATCCTTTTTTAAGTATCTCACTCTATAATTTATATCCAGCTTGCTCTTCCTGTAACGGTGCCAAAAGCACTAAAGATGTAGAGTTTGAATTATATGTTAAGAAACCTTCCTCATCCTTTTTTCATTTTGAATTGGATAAACCCGGCTTAACTTCTTACCTAACAGATCCCAAAAGAAAAGACTTATTAAAAGTTAATTTTACTGAGCCACCTCCACCGGCAAATAAAAAAACATTTTCCGAATGTTTTGATATAGAGGGTATTTATAATACTCAAACGGATATAGCAGAAGAGATGGTTCTCAGAGCTCGCATGTATAATGAAGCCTATCGGAAATCCCTTGAGAAAAATTACAAAGGGCTATTTCCTTCCGGAACTGATACTATTGAGCGAATATTGTGGGGAAATTACATGAAAGACTCAGATATACATAAACGGCCTATGGCCAAATTCATGCAAGACATTCGCAAACAATTATTAAGACTGAGAAAAATAAGGAAAGAGTTGCTTAATTTACCAATCAGGAAAGTAACTTTATAAATAATGATAAACAAAAAGTAAATAAATATACTGTAGTCGATTTACTATACATATGATTTAGATTTTGCCCGATGGCTGTATTTAATAAATATCTTGAGCTTAAAGAAATTACAGATATAAAAGTTTTTTTTAAAAGAAAGGTGTTTGAACTGAATACAAAAAGAATGATTTTTATGTCCGTCAAGGAGAAACTTATAGTCATGTGGGCTTTATACTGAAAGGAGGGTTTAGGTATTTGAGATACTATTATTGATTGGATTGTTATTATAGATTATGTTTTGCCCCTGAGAGATTTTTCTTGGGGGTGATTTTAAAGAATCAACATATTAAGTCTATGATTTTTATTACTTTTGTTTATTATAAAAATCGTCCAAATTCATAGAATATGAGCATTGTCATAAACAGAATAAAATATAAGTTCGACAATACCCCATCGAAAATGTATTTTTCTAAAAAATCTGAATTACCATTCTATACAAAATGTAAAATACTTAAAGATAGAATGTCGACTAATATAGATTTCGAGGCTTTAATAAAATGGTTGAAAGAAGAGTCTATTGATGATGATGAATATTTATATTTTGATTTTGTAGACCCTAATTATGAGAATCAGTTTGAATGTGTTTGTATCGATTATTATAAACCAAAATTGATTCGTAGCATCATATTCCATTATTTTGAGGAAAAAGGTTTTATCATTGATCCAAATCCTAAAGTTGACGATTTAAGTATTTATAAATTCGTAAGAAATTATAACCAAGTCTGGGATATCTATCAGCGATTTGATCTAAATATAAAAAATAAAAGAAATGAATTATCTATAAGCTTAGGGAGTAGCTTTACCTTAATAAGTAAAGATAAGATATCGTATAAGTCTACATATGGAACAGTTAAGTATCTTAGTGGCGAAAGCAATAGAATAATAAAAAAAACTTTGCTAGAAATAGGAGGTTCTTATCGATTGATTGCAAATTTTCAGATTAAGTCAGAGTTTGGTATCTCCAACCCTACTCAAAGACCGACATTTAAACAAAAGCACGAAACCATTACTCTTTTATTCAATGATCATATTAAAAATATAAACCAAAAAGGATTGAATTTTATTTCTACTGGTTTAATGAATGTAGATATTCGTGATATTTATAAAGTGAATATGTATGAGAATAAATTATTATTCAAGAACGATAAAACGGATATTAATCCAATAACAGGAATGAGAGACTTTGGTATTTATAAACCTAGTCCTAAAGCCTTAGATAATAAGTTCATATTTGTATATGAAAATAGGGATGATGCAAATAATCTATTCAAATATCTTAAAAATGGACATAAAAACTTTCCGGGTCTAGAACGTTATGTTGGAATTCCTGTAACTTTATCAGATATTAAATTTCATTATAGCAATATTATTAATATTGAGAGTGAATACAAAGATTTTGAGAATCGAGAATTAAATCAGGATTCTTATGATAATCTATTTGCAATTATAATAGGCCAGTTCGATAAAAATAATTCAGATGAAGAAAAAACTAACGCCTACTACGAAATAAAAAATGCATTATTAAAGAAAGGCATTCCTTCTCAATTTATTAATCAAGAACATATAAGACAAGCAAACTCGTTTAACTATCATTTGCCGAATATTGCAATCGGTATATTAGCTAAATTAGAGGGCATTCCATGGCGATTGAAAAATAATACGAATCAAGATCTAGTCATAGGGTTTAATCAGGTCCAATTAGGAAATAGTAGATACATTGGAAGTTCTGTGTTTTTTACGAATGAGGGATTCTTAAAAGGAACACATGCTTATCCCACCAGTGATTCAGAAACAGAACTGATAGGGCATCTTCGTAATTCTATCGAAAAGTATATATTGGAACAAGGGGAGATTCGGAGATTGATTATTCACTATTATAAACCTAATAGCGAACGAGAAACAAGAAATATTGAGCAATTATTATACAATGAGCTTAAATTAAATATACCGTATGCCATCGTTGAAGTTAATGATTCTAAAACTCAGGCTGATATTTGTTTTGACTCTGAATATAATATGGGAATGCCAGAAAGTGGAACATATGTAAAGGTTGGAAGAAATGAATATTTGTTATTTAATAATTTAAGATATGAAAAGAAACCTTTAAATATGGTTACGGATGAACTGCCGATAAAAGTAAAAATTCATTTTGCTGATGCTAATGGGTTTTCTCACAATGAATTAATTGGGCAAATTTATGAATTCTCCAGATTAATATGGAAAGGGTTAAAGCAAAGGAGCCAGCCTGCTACAACGATTTATGCAAAACTAATAGCAGAGTTCTCCAGCCATTTTGCTGGAAATATTCCTAATAATTACATTGTAAACAATACCCCTTGGTTTATATAAGATATGGATATTAAAAATGCTTTTGATAAAAGCTTATTTCTTCTTGGAGCAGGGGCTTCTTATGATGCAGGCTGTAAAATGTCAGGAGGAATGCTAGATGAAATCAAGACAGAGATTGTCAGTGATTCCGAAGATATATTTGACATAACTCAAAAAGAAGCTCTTAAATTCTTATTATCTTGTTTAGAATATCATAATCAATGGAGAAGTTTTAATACAAATAATCAATTTAAATTCTTTGCTAATATTGAGGAACTAGCATTGCTAATAAGAAGGATAAAAAATAGAGAAAATTTTTTACCCTATCCTATAACTGGTAATTGGGCTGACAAATTAGTACTACTTGAAACTGAATATAAAAGCAAATATCCAAACATGAAAAGCACCTTATTTGAATCTTTGGATCAAATAATAAAACAAAGACTGGTGCCTAAATGGTTAGATATTAAAGATACATCCTTTCTTGATCCATTAAAAACTCTATTTGAGAATTATGCTAATTTGAATTTTGAGATGGATCTCTTTTCTTTAAATTATGACCTTGTTTTTGAGGAATATTTTTCGAAATATAATATGTCTCCATGGAAAGGTTTTAACAACAATGAATGGAGGGGTATGGAATGGCAAGATACTCAGGATGTATATGGCAAAATTAAGCTATATAAATTACATGGCTCTTTAGATTGGGTTCGTTTAGAGACTGGCGAAGTAAAAATCTATAATCTTTGTTCGGATTTAGAAAAAGCGGTGTTAGATATTAATCATAAACCTTATATAATATTTGGACTTGGGACTAAGACTTTTTCAGTAGATCCTTTCTTTAGTTTAATTCATAGTTTTAAAAAGAAGCTCATAGAGAAAGACTATATTTTTGTAATAGGATATAGTTTTTTTGACCCATACATTAATAATTTACTGATTGAAGCTGCAAATCAGGGAAACGGAACAAAAAAAATAATAATCGTTAATCCTCGATTTGGGCCTGACAATGTAAAAGATTTAGTGGATAGAGGAGAATCTGCTGATAAATTGTTGATCGATTATATTGAAGCTATACAACGTAATCCATTCTATAGCGAACTTCCAGAGTTTAATATTAATCACATAAATGGAGAAAATGTAATTTTTCATATAGAACAAGGCATGAAAGATTTTCTTATTAAATTTTTCTCTAACAAAGGTGAGTATTTTTTGAGTTATATCAATGATTTTGAAAATGAGAAGAAAAGAAATGATCCATTTTAGCTCGACCATATATACATTATCTTGGTGAAATAATAGGTAAAATTACCATCGATATAATTTAATCGAAGGTATTGCCATAGTAATTCAGATAATATTTAGACCTTTGTAAACTATTCTATATCAATATTTGCTGTGAATTTATAACTAACCGATACTCCATAAGATATAATTTGTTGATAATGATCACGATTCTCTTATTTAAGAAGGTTTCTGTATCGAGAACTAAGTTAAAATAGTTTTTCAAACCTAATAAGCAATAGGGTGGAAGTCTTTAAACTAGTGATTAGAGAAATATGGACTAGTTCATTAGATCTTAATTTGCGGATGTGGAATATATCTATCCGTCAACAAACGGCTTTTTGCTTCTTTTTCTCCGCATGAACCTCTGCAAATAGCTCATGGAATAAGAAGCGGCGGAAATTTCTCTCCGCCATCAAGTTTTTGATTTATGTTTCAGTTCTTCCAATTGTCGGAGCATAAATGTGTAGTTTTCTCCAACAGTATGCCCCGAATCCATTATAAACGGGCTACTTCGACACAATTTGCATTGCCTGATAGCTGTATTTAGATCTGTTACCCCAATGGATTTACCTGTAATATCCTTAATTTTCATTGTCTTTTACCTCAGATTTAAATATATACCAACTATCACTATAATTCTTCCCAATGAGATTGAAAGCTCCTGCCAGATTGCTACTTTGAGCAAATTTCTTGGCTTCCAAAATAGATTTAAACTCTCCCAATTTTCGGAAGCCAATGAACAATGTGTAGATGTTTTCTTTTATCATGCTGCTAATCTGTTCTCTATGAGTGATATATTTTGCTCTACAAGTTTGATTATCCTTTCGTGGTGCTTTGTGTTCTTGTTGCATACCCCTCTCGATTGAATGACTTTCAGTTGAGAGATGGATACTTCGATTGTTTCGATTCGTTTGCCATCAATGCAGGCGGAAAGTATCAGCGAATCGGCTTTTGAGTGATAGCCTGCTACGCAGTGGTGCATAGCTTGTCCTTCCGCTATAATTTCTGCTACGCTCTCCAACACACGAATACTGATAGTACCATCCGAAAATACAAGTCCAAAGAATCTTGCTTTAGCGTCTCTGTATTCGGCTTCTTTTGCAAGCTGTTTTTCGATTTCTGCTTGTGCATCGGCTTTGGCTCTCTTGATGACATATCGGTCGTGTTCTACTTTGAGATTGGTCGGACAAACATATTTTGCATTGTGCAGATCTTTCCCAAAGAGTCGGAGCATATCTATATAGTCGCACCAAAGAACTGCATTTGTAATTTTATATTTATTTCTGATAGCAATTTTGATAGACTGCCAATAATTGTCGATGTTCTTCCAACCCATATTCATTATGCGTTCCAATAGTTTGGTATATCCTGCTTTGATGAGTGTTTCAGCTCTGCTGTCACTCAATAAGGTGCGAAATAAGTCTAACGGGGTCTGTCCGTACAATGCTTTCTTATAGCCGGTTCTTTTCAATTCGGGTATAAGTTTTTGACGTGGGTATATTTCGCCCATGCTTCCTATCTTGTCATAGACATTTATGTAAAACTTATTGTTGCTGTTCTCGTTCCTTAATTCCAATGGAGTATGAAATATCCATGAATCAATACAACATGTTCCCATCGTTTGGCGAAGTTTGGCAAAAGTGCAATGTTTCCCATCGTAAGCAATCCAACGTTGCATCACTTCCGAATAGCTGAGTTTTGTCGGTTCTCCTATTTTGGATTTATAGCTTAACATGATGGTTCGTATCACTTGATAACCTTTGTGTGCCGTAATGATGTTCATATAATAACTATCATCGAATGTTCGTTTTTTCGTGGTCTTGGCTATTAATTTTGATTGGCAATTCGGACACTCACAACCCAAAAGCGTGTTGGCTAATTCTCCCATCCCTTGCCATGTGTGACCACACTTGGTACAGGTAACGATTCCTTTTTCAGTTCTGCGTCCAACATATTGGATAGCGTGGTCATATCCCCATTGGATTTGCGCTTTAGTCAGTTTAGGCAAACTTTTACTTGCTTCTACTACTTGTTTTTGGAGTTTATTCTTTGGTTTCATAGGTCGATATTTTAAAAGTTAAATAGACTTGGTTGGAGATTTAATGTTACTCTTTTAGCCTTCTTAGTTGGCTGTGTTATTTTTCGATAGGCTTCGTCTTGTACCTTTTGCATAGCATCTTGACGTGCCTGTTCTTTTTCTTCGGCTGTTAATACTACTACATGATTAACTGCTACCTGTGCATTGTGCGTCGGTTGACCTATCTCGATGTTATCTTCATCATAGAAATGTACCGCCATGCCGAATATCTCATCATCGTGAAAACCATTGCAACCGCTTTTTTGCACTTGGTTTAGGATATAAGTAACACAGTCCTCTAACTTCTTTTCGGGCAGGGAGTAGCGGAAAGAAAAAAGTAAATCTATCTCGGCACGTTTGTCTAAATATGCTTTTATCGTATTTTGAAAATGGTTTGTTGCTTTCATAATTTGGGGTATTTGGGGGCAGGATTACCGCCCTTTATTGTTATTTTACTTCGATTATTTTATCAATTCTGCCATATATCATGGCTCGTAAACTTGTTTTATCTACTGCTTTATACTCTTGGTATGAGCCGTATTGCTTCACGATATAGGTTTTCAGTATCTCGGAGAAGTCAAAACGGTAACCACTTAACGGTATGGCATTTTTGAAATAGCTGTTGCGATTTACATTTTCAGTTATCCAGTTTCTTTCTTCCCTGCTCAACTTCTCTTCAGCGTTTACTTTCTCTCTAAGTTGATACACTTTAGAGCCTTTCAAAGCGTCTAATTCGGGAACATCCCATTTTACAAATTTGGTAGCTATTATTGTTGTTATCATATTCTTGAGGATTTGTGGAGGATTGCTCCTTTAAATAGTTTCACCTTCTTGTGTAATTATATGCTCTTTAGGTATATTTATTCCATAGTTTTGAGCATCCATTTTTAATGATAGTACTACTTGGGGGTAGTTGGTATCAATCCAATCAAATTCGTCTACAAAATTGTATCTGTCATCTATTCCCATTGCCGTCTCATTGGTCACTAAAACACCTTTAGGGATTGTTATTTTGCCATAATTTCTGAAATCGACGGTTACAGAATTGGCTGTTACTTTTCTATTCTTTTTCATTGTATCTTATATTTTGCATTTATACTTTTTACTTACAATGATTCAATCTAGTCCGAAATAGTATGCTAAGCGTTGCTCCTGCGATTTTGAAAATATCCATCCTGCCAACCTTTTTCCGTTAAAAGTCAGTCGGTTGTTAAATTTTCCTCCCATTGCTTTGAGTTCGTCTTTGATGGCTCTTGTTTCTCCGAATATGGCAACGGCTTTGGCTGAATACTCTACTACCGTGCAACCGTTCTTGCTTGTGCCGTTCTTGTCACTTGGGGGCGTTGGTGGTGTATCATCATTCTTCTTGATGCGGATGTTATCTTCACACCCTGCGGTATAGGCAAACTCCTTTATCATACTCTCACGGCTGTACATGGATACTTTTTCTATTATCCATCCGCTATATTTGCTTTCGCCTAAATAGTACCCTGCACCCATAGAGTATTTCTCCCGATGTTCATAATCTGCATTGTACTCCGCTAAATAGGCTGTTTCTTGGAAGTTGGATGCGTGTTTCCGCATTTCGGAAAAGATGTCTCTTTTGTGAGTAGAAAAGCCTAAAATGACAGTCCGTGTCGTTCTTGATGCGAAATAATCGGTTTGACTGTCGCTCTCGTCTTGTTTCAGCCGTGCCACGATAACGCCCAAAGCATTTTCGGGAAGTATCTCGGCAAAACGTTTGCTCCCGATTGCTTTGACCTCCTCCATCCGTATGCGTTCTTTTTCTTCCTCGTCTGCTTCTGCTGTGGCTTTGGCTTGTGCTTCTTGGAGTAATATTGCTACTTCAAAGCTGTCCATAAATTGAGGGTTATCGCTGTCGTAATAGAACCCAATGCCAAACTTTTCTTTTAATGGGCGAATGATGTCAGCAGTATGAAAATCTTTTGTGGTTAGGTTTATCAATTTGTATGTGATACCCCATTGATTTTTTGTAATGTCGTACACTACATATCTGTGATAGCTATACCCCTCCATTTGGATGACTTGATTGATTTCTACCACTTGCACTGCTCTGTCTATTTCCTTGTTTGCACCTAATAAAAATACTTTGCTCATAATTCTAAATTTTAAAGGATTATAAATAAGTCAGCATGAGATAAATAAGAGTGATTACAGCACCCAACATCAGCAGGCACGAAAGAATACCCCGAATCACATCATAGAAGAGATACAAGCCCACCAAAGCCCAAATAAACCCAGTTCCCCATAAGGAGTACCCCACGATAATTAAGACTATTTTCAAAACCCAACCTATGCTAATTGGAAGGTAGGTGGTTCGCTGTTTCCTATTTTTTTCTGCCGTTTGTTTCATAATTTCTGACCTTTTTTTTAACGCTATGCCGTATCGGAGCCGGTGAGGAGTATTCGAGTTTCAGAAGCTTAAAAAAGGGTAGTGTTTAGCTGTGCAAGGTTTTGAGGAATAAATACGCTCGCCCGAATAGATACAGAGAAGGGAAAGAGGAAGATTTTTCGCCAAACCCTTTAGGGCTTGACCTTGCTGTCAGCGTGAAGAACACGGAAATACCTTTGCGACTGAAATCGAATACTCATTAGGCTCTGATGTCATTTCGCTTAAAGGGGAAGAAATTATGAAACAGGTAGAAAAAATCCCGTTTACTCTTTCGTGAAGCTATAGAAAGAGTCCAAAATGTGAAACACTGTAAGTATTCGATCTAATTCATCTTTTAAGATAATTTTCATGGTTGTAAAAACCTTTATCCGCATTCAAAGCCAGGACACCATTGTGGCGAAGGAGCAACGACAGGACAAAGGCTAGTCCGCTAGGCGCAAGGATACGTGTACCTAGTCAGAAAAGATGATCGAAATAATAATTTTATACAGATGCTTTTATTCCCTAATATTTTAGCTTTATTAGGCTGCTCGTGGAGTTAATATATACAATTGACTTATCCCTCGTGTTACGTTCTTTACTGATATACTATTCCGGAATAGTTCGCTTTTGTCGTAGTACTTACGGCAATAATGCTGGGTGACTTTTCGGTACTATCATATCTATTTCGACAAAACACAAATTCTCATTATCGAAGTTAGGGCATGTCACTTCTTTAAAATACTTTTATATGGGTCTAGCATTTGGCTGGTATTCTTTATTGAATAGTGATACTCAATGATAGGTTTATATACATTGAGGTCGTGGTGGTCTGGATGGTAGTTTGCGAATTTTGGTCTATGCCTATTCAATTATTATCTACCCAGAAGCACCATTTTTTCGTATGATACGAAAGATGCTAAAGGGTGAAATATCCGTGAAGCTGGGCGCATTCGTGGATGATATGCTAGACGAAAAGGATGCCGATTAAAGCATCCTTTTCTCACTTAGTATATTTTAGTACTTGATCGCCAAAATTTATTTTTTCATGCATATCTATAGCTAAATTTTTCATTTCTATATCACTGATATCAAACTCTATGTTGTTCGATATTAAGGTTATATAGTCTCCTATAGATAAAACTTCGTCCTGCTTATGATAACTAGCTATAACTAGGCACAACCTTTTGATATCATGTATGTTATTTATACCTTGAAAGTCATAATGTTGCAAACCTTTTATAAAATGAATAAGATTCTCCTGTAATTTCTCGTCCATAAGTACTGCTTTTAGTGGTTGTTGAATATTCACAAATGTATGTAAAAATACGACCTACCCCAAATTACGTAACTTAAATTTACAGGACGTACGACTGAAATCCTTTAGAGCTATAAACAACATCGCTACTATGCATTAATATCCAACGGGAAAGTCTATACTTCGTTATCGTATTATCTATTATTAAGTGCCTTCTAGTAAGATTCCATACTTAACAAGTTCTGTTAATATACTTCTACTACCACCTCGTAGTCGTCTGTTTCGTACATCTTTTGTGTTATCAAAATCCTGAAAACAGACTAGAATTCTACGTTTTTTAGTATCGTCGTTTCTCCCTAGATAGTTTCGTTGCAGACTGATACCCTTAGCTACCTCTAAAATTAAAATACTCTTTTAAGCATAGACAAGTACAGACTAAAGCTACCAGCCTGTAAATTAATTACATGTACTATAACTTAATGACTTATATTTGCTCTCCCCGTAATCATAGTATGAACAAAAAAGTAAATTACTATGGAGATAATATATATTGAAGCCCGAACATTCGAGGCAATGATGATGCAGTTTGAGCTATTCGCTCATAAAGTGAATAAGCTATGTGAGAGACATACCAGTAAAGGACTTGAAGATTGGTTAGATAATCAGGATGTGTGCCAGATGCTTAATATATCTAAGTGCACCCTTCAAGGTTATCGTGATAATGGTATGTTGCCCTATACCAAGATTAGCCGGAAACTCTATTATAGAGTCAAAGATGTAAGAAAACTTATTCACGAATTAGAATTGTAACAAAATGGATAATGACATTTTAACGAAGCGGAACGAACGAGTAAAGAAGTTTTTTACTTTGCTCGACAAGATGTTGGATAGGATTGAAATTGTCCTGACCTCTAACAAGCCATCGCTCTTCGGAGAACGATTTTTGACTGATACAGAGATGTCCAAAAAGTTAAAAATAAGTAGAAGAACATTACAACTCTATCGTACAGAAGGTAAAATTCCTTATTTTCAATTTGGAGGTAAAACGCTGTATAGGGAATCCGATATTCAGAAGATATTGGATAGAAACTATGTTCAAGAACTGAAATAATGCTCTGCATACAAGCAGAGAATATAGATCAAGCTTCGAATAAATCTTGAAGAAAATATTTTTTCATCGTTTTAAGAAGTTACTGACATACAGTTGTCATATCTATATAATATCTTTGTTTTACAGATAAATTATTTAAAACTAAAATGAGAAAACTATTTTTATCATCGTCATTCAAGGATGTGGCTGATATGTTTATGAACTTTGTACAGGAAGACCTGGAAGGGAAGACTATAACTTTTATACCAACAGCCAGTATCCCTGAAAAAGTTAAATTCTATGTAGGCTCGGCTAAAAAGGCTTTTCAGAAAATGGGGCTAATTGTCGATGAGCTAGAGTTGACCCAAGCAACAACTTCGGAAATAGTCAGCAAGTTACAGCAGAATGATTATATTTATATATCAGGAGGAAATACTTTCTTTTTGTTAGAAGAACTAAGAAAGACTGGTGCAGATAAAATAATAATTGAGCAAATAGATCTTGGGAAATTATATATTGGAGAGTCTGCCGGCTCTATGATTGTTTCTCCCAATATAGAGTATGTGAAAGAAATGGATGACCATAAAGTAGTTCCTAATTTGGGTACGTATTCAGCCTTAAATGTAATTGACTTCTATCCGATACCTCATCACACCAACTTCCCTTTTGCAAAGGCTGTTGAAAAAATGATATCAAAATACAGTTCTGAACTAGACTTATACCCGATAAGCAATTCTCAGGCAATATTAGTTAATGGAAATGATGTGAGAGTAGAAAGTAAATGATAAATAAACCAGGCTTCGGTATAAACCCGAAGCCTGGTTTGATAACTTATGACGTTCAGTTCAGTATTAGTTGAGCATTGCATTTTGCATCGATAATAGAGGCATTGTTACTACTTCCAGTTTGATAGATTTATCAATGATCCGTTTACGAAAAATATTCGTTTTGACTGATTGCACCCGAAAAGCGATAGCGATTATCATATCCAAACCGTAATAATCAGAGACGATCTTTGCTCCTTCGACTGTTCCACTCATCGACTGATCCCCTGTACAAATGCCCAATGCTTCAACAGAACGAATATTCTTCTTTGCTGTTTGATAGAAGATTTCAAAAAGTTCAGCAATCTCTACAATACTCATTTTTACATTTCTTGGAATATGTACAGTTCCGTTATCGCTGATTTTTATTTTTGTATCTTTCATAACTCTATGGGTTGAGGTGTTTTATTACTAATTGCTTTTCTTCGTTCCATTAGTTTGTCCATATCTTCCGATATCTTATCGTCAGTCACTTTCGAGTAAATTTGTGTACTCGAAATATTGGTATGTCCCATCATTTTGCTAATGCTCTCAATCGGAATACCAGCCGAGAGCATAAGTGTTCCGAACGAATGTCGGCTCATATGGTAGCTGAGATTCTCCTTGATGCCTAAAGCAAAGCCTATCTCATGAACTTCAAACCAAACCTGATCCCGACTCGGTAATGGGAAAATAGGAGCGGTATTGTCAGTTGTATTGTAAAGCATCAAGATTTGTTCTGCTATCGGATGCAATGGAATAAATGCTTCAACCTTTGTTTTAGTTCTGATGCTTCGGATATATAATCTACCTTCCGCTGTTTTACCAATATTTTGAGGATAAAGGTTATGCACATCAACAAAAGCAAGTCCGGTAAATACTGAAAAGATAAACGCTCTGCGAGCCAGCTCTTGCCGTTCATAGGGCATTGGGGTCTCCATGATCTTTTTCAACTCATTTCGGGTAATATGCCGTAATTTAGGAGGTAATTTCTTCTCATACTCCACATCTTCAATTGGACTACTTCTTAATACTTCCTGATCGACAGCAATATAAACCAGCCTGTTTAGCCAGCATAGACAATGATTCACATGGGTTGTCGCATAGCCTAAATCCTTTTTCAAAAAGCTTTTGAACAATTCCCCAAACTCTTCCGTAATATCAGAAAAGGCAATATCATCCATCCCCCGTGAAAGAACAAAATCACGCAGATTGCTCTGGGTTGTTTTTGATTGTCGGTAGGTGGATGTTGAATTAATCTCCAGTGAGCGTTTTCTTAGTCGTTCACGCTCCACTTCACCTGCCTGTAAAAGAGAGGAGGATACAGTATTTACTCCTAAAATTATATTTTTGAGTAATTCTGCACTGATAACACCTTGTTCTTTAAGTGTCTCTTCATAGGTCTGTTCGATACGTTCCCGAAGTTTATCCAACTTATGATTGGTCGCTCCATCCCGCACTTTTCCTTTTTTGCTGTTCCAATCGTTCGGCTCACAATAGATCCCTGTTGCCAGAACTGTCTGCTTATTATCAACTGTAATGCGGCACAGAATAGGAGTAGTGCCGTCGGATTTTATTTTACTGCGGTTGATATAGAATAATATTTTAAATGTACTTCGCATGATCATTAATGTTATAGGGTTAATACTAAATCTTTTGTTGTTTCAACATACCTATCCATATCCTCAAAGAGTTTCTTAGGAGTCACACGGGCATAGATTTGAGTTGTTTTTATGTCGCTGTGACCGAGCATCTTCGACACCGTTTCGATAGGTACGCCTGCTTCGAGCGTAATCAGACTGGCAAACGAATGACGGCTCATGTGGTAGTGGAGACACCCTTTTACATCTGCAAGAATCCGTATGCCTTGCATATTTCTTTTAATCGTACCGTTGTGTATCATTGGAAAAAGAGTCTCCCTGCTATCATCCCGATACTTTTCAATCAGAGCAATGGATTCTGGTAACAATTTAATACGGGCAAGTTGGCCGTTTTTGCCCCGCTTGTATTTGAGCCACCATGCTCCATCATCATCCGTTGAAAGATCATCTTTGGTTACAGACACCGTATCTATGTAAGCAGTCCCGGTATAGCAGGAAAACAGAAACATATCACGTGTGATAATATGAGATCGGCGACGTTCGGGAATTTCTAAATCCCGAATTTTTTCAAAATCTTCCCGACTGAGGGTTTTAGGGGTACTTTCTTTTTGTTTAGGTAGCTTGTAATAAGCAAAATAGTTTTTATCCGAGTTACCCTCTTTGAAAGCTATCTTGCAAACTTTCTTTAGGATTGCCAGATAGTGTCGTAAGGTATCAAGTGCAAGTCCTTTATCCTCCAATACAAAAGATTGGAAGTCTCGGATAAACTGTTCGCTTAACTGACCGAAAGCCAGATCGGAAGCATTAAACTTTTCCTTGATAAATTCGGCTACAACTCGTTTGGTATAGAGATGATTGGGAAGTGTTCTTGGGGAACGATCAACGCCAATACGTTCTTTAACGCTTTCGATATGTTTATCGAATTGTTGTAGCAAGGTCGTTTGTGCGGACATTGCTCCTTGAAATAAGTTCTTGATGGCTTGGGCATCGAAGGGTTGTTTACGATCAATGAGCGTGTCGTAGGCTTCATTGATGGAAAGCATCAACTTATCCAACTGGGCGTTGGTCGTTATGGCTTCTTTACTTTTTCCATTCAAACGACTTTCACGCGGGTTCCATAGAGAAAATGTACAGGAAAGTTTACAACTGAATTGTACCATCGACTTGCCGACAGTAATACGTCCCATAATCGGTGTTTTACCCGATTTGTCAGGACTACTCTTTTTGAGGTAGAGCAATACCTTGAATTTTTCTGTTTTCATACACTTATATTTTTATTGTCCTTTGCCGTTGTTTTGCAACGGCAAAGTTACTGGTTATATAAGTGCTCTTTAGTGCGTAATTATAAGCAAATCAGAATATAAGAAGTCTGTTTATCCGCATCTTGTTACCTGTTTTCATTTGGTAACTGAGTGGTTAACGACTTAGTAACTGAAGTATGTCTAAGATTTGCTTAGATTCAAATTTTACAAACTTCCTAAATCTAAGCAAATTGGCTAATTTCAAGCCTGTTACCTATTGAAGTATTGCGATTTGCATATATGCCTTTTCTTGTGTTTTTTTCACACAGGGCGCCACTCATTTGCAAGTCTGATTACGCTCGAAGAGGGAGTACCTATTGAAACAATCAGCAAAATGCTAGGACACGGTAATATTCAGATGACACAGGTTTATGCCCGTGTCACTCCCAAGAAGCTATTTGAAGACATGGATAAGCTTATTGAAGCAACCTCTGATTTCAAATTAGTTCTTTAATTATAAACCCAATAAATAAAAATAATCATGCGTAGTACATTCAAAATATTATTCTATATCAACAAAAACAAAGTAAGGGCAGACGGAACGACAGCGATTCTTTGTCGAATCAGTATCGATGGAAAACCGATTGTTGTTACAACCAGTATCTACTGTCAAGCAGAAAATTGGGATGCTAAAAAAGGAGGTATCAAAAACGAGCGAATCAGTAATCAATTGAAAGCCTTTCGCCAACGGATAGAACACACCTACGAGCATATTTTGGGAGAGCAGGGAGCTATCAGTAGTGAGCTTTTGAAAAATACCATAGTTGGTATAAATTCCATTCCGACTTCTTTACTTGAAGCAGGGAAAGTGGAATTAGAACGTTTACGGCTTCGTTCGATAGAGATAGACTCAAGGTCAAGTTATAGAGAGTCCAGACTTATGCAAGGAAATCTGCAAGAATATATCTATTCCAAAGGGATGAAAGATATCGCCTTTGCAGCTATAAGAGAAGAGTTCGCAGAATCATTCAAGCTATATCTGAGAACAGTACATGATCGAAAGAATTCGTATATAAACCGAGCTTTAACTTGGCTGAACCGACTTATTTATATTGCTATTGACCAAGAAGTATTGAGAAGTAATCCATTGGAAGATGTGAGATACGAAAAGAAAGATCCTCCCAAGCATCGGCATATAAACAAATCCGATTTGAAATGTATTATGGAGAACCCAATGCCGGATGAACGTTTGGAGTTAGTGCGTAGGGCTTTTATTTTTTCGTCACTGACGGGGCTTGCCTATGTGGATATGCATCGCCTTTATCCTCAGCATATAGGAAAAACGGCAGCAGGCAGGCTCTATATCCGAAAGCGTAGGGTAAAAACCAATGTAGAGGCATTCATCCCCCTTCATCCAATAGCCGAGCAGATACTAATGCTTTACAATACCACTGATGATAGCAGTCCTGTATTCCCTTTACCTATTCGAGATAAGATCTGGTATGACATTAATCAAATCGGGATTACTACGGGATTGAAAGAGAATTTGTCGTACCATTGCTCTCGCCACAGTTTCGGAACTCTGGCGATTTCAGCAGGATTATCCATTGAGAGTGTAGCCAAAATGATGGGGCACGCTAACATTAGCACTACACAAGTGTATGCCCAAATCACAGAACAGAAAATATCGAAGGATATGGATAAACTTATGAAACGAAGAAAAATAATGCAAAACAAAGAAAATCAAATTGTTTAATTATGAGTCAAACAAAAATAACAATCTCCGATAATGGAAATATAACTATTCCAAGCGAAACCAGCATGACTATTGCCGAGATAGCCGAACTATTTGGTATTTTCCTTCAAACTGTAAAAAGAGAGGTTCGTACTATTGAAAAATCGGGTATTGCAAGTGGTGATGATTCATCATCTTGCATAGTTGATGGAAAGAATATCTATCCTTCTTATTATGGATTGGATATGGTCATAGCTACTGCTTTTAGGGTGCAGTCCTTCAAAGCGGATGTATTTCGCAAGTGGGTAATCAAAAAGACAGCCAGAAACAGCGTAACAACGACTCTCATATTGCCAATGCAGAATGCGGTGCTGAACTAAAAAAGATTCCCCGAAATCATTTGATTTCGGGGAATTTGATTAAACATTGTAAGATAAATAGCTTTAGAATTATTCCCATTCCTCACAATAATTTTTTTCCAATATTTTCTGTATATCGGACTCCCGATACAGAGATTTTCCTCCAAATCTAAAATATGGGATTCTTCCTTCGCTTCGGTATTGTTGTAATGTCCGTCGGCTTACCTTTAATCGTTCCGAAACTTGTACATCAGTCAGAAATCGCTCTCCGTTCAATGTCGGCTTATAGTTTGTCAATATATTTTCCAGTTTGACCAACACCTTGTCGAGTGAACCTAGCAATGTTTTTATCCGCTCATTGCCTCTTGTTATAACCTCGCTGTTCATTTTTTTGCTTTTTTAAGTTCGCAATAAGTTTCTCCACATCTTTTGGTTTGTAATATACCTTTCGGTCTATCTGGGTGTATGCCAACTTACCCGTATCTCGCAAGGTCTGCAATGCACGGGGGCTTATATCCAAAATTAAGCATACATCCTGATTATCCAGCCACTCATTCAATTCTTTACCTATATGCCTTTCACATAACTGGTCTACCTTTCGAACAAATCCTTCAAAACCTTGCATCAGTGCTTCGAATGTTTGGGCTTCAATATACATTATCTCCATAGTAATTTTCTTTTTTGTTTATACTATGATTACGGGGGTAGCAAATATAAGTCATTAAAAAATAGCACACATCATTAATCTACAGACTGGTAGCTTTAGGCTGTACTTGTCTATACCTAAAACAGAATTTTGAGTTTTCTCGATCAGCAAAATATAACTTTGTCATTTAAACTATGGGAAAACTGCTATTAGAGAAATTTTCTATCTTTACAAAAAAACAATATTATGGCTATGAATAAATTTGATAGAGAATATCGCTATCATCATATGGGTATCCCTACTACCGAGGTACGCCCCAATGAAAAATTCAGTGAAGCTTTTGGGATGTACACATCAGATGTAGAAGGCGATTTCAGAATACAATATCACCGTTTCACAGATGATAGTCCCTTACATCCTTTAATAAAAAGTTTGCCTCATGTAGCTATACAAGTAGATAATTTGAAAGAGGCTACAGATGGTTACGAGATTCTACTAGGTCCTTACGAACCTATTCCAAACTATCGTGTAGCCATTATCAATAATGGAGGAGTACCCGTAGAATTAATTGAAACCTCCTTAACTCCGTCTGAATTATGGGGTAGATCCAAAAGTCAAAAAGACTTGGATACAAGTAAATTATAAAAAGATAGTGTTCTATTTTGGAGTTAGTCAAACATATTTCAACTTCTACAGATGGATATTATACAATAAAGCAAGATAGGTGAATTACATTCTTTATTTTTTGAATAATTTAGCCTGATGGATTCAAAAGAACTTAGTAAACAGGAATATACAGCACGGATTAATCGTGTGATGGATTATATTGGACAAAATATTGAACAGCAGATCGATTTGGCGGTCATGGCTCAAGTAGCTTCGTTTTCGCCTTATCACTTTCATAGAATATTTACAGCAATGGTAGGCGAAACCCCTAATAATTTTGTTTCACGTATCAGGCTAGAAAAAGCCGCTCAACTACTCACCGACAACCTGAAATCTACTGTTAGTGATATTGCTTTTCAATGTGGTTTTATCAATGCTTCTTCATTCAGTAGAGCATTCAAAACTTATTTTGGATTAACGACCAAGGAATTTAGAGAACAGGAGAAAGCAATATATACAAAGAATGGTGTCAGATATAGCAAGAATTGCAAAGCAGTAAGCAAGATCGGCAAACATCCACAACAAGTAAATGATCAATTTTGCAGTGTCGAATTTAATCAAATAATTATTATGAACACGAAAATTGAAATTAAACAAATGCCCGAATTGAATCTGATCTACTGTCGTCACATGGGTGCATTTAACATGATTGGACAGGCATACGAAAAACTTTTCCGTTGGGCAGTCCCTCGTGGACTTGTGACACCGGAAACCAAAACGGTAACAGTCTATCGTGACGATCCATCAATTACAGCCATCGAGAAAGTACGTCAAGATGCCAGTATTATTGTCAAAGAGGATGTTAAAGTAGAGGGTGAGATTGGCAAATCTACTATCCCTTCTGGAAAGTATGCAGTTGGTCACTTTGAAATTAAAGAAACCGAGTTTGAGGAAGCATGGAACACCATGTGCTCTTGGTTAACAGAGAGTGGCTATCAGCCGGCAGATAATCCTACTTACGAATATTATCACAATAACTACAGCGAAGATATCGAACATAGATTTATTGTTGATATCTGTATTCCCGTGAAACCTTTGTAATATCCCATTTTCTTAATTTATAAGCCTGTGTCTAAAGATGCAGGCTTTTCTGCATCTATAATATTAAGGTTATACTCTTTAGATAGCTTCAAGAAAGAGTAAACAAGATTTTTTCTACCTGTTTCATAATTTCTTCCCCATTAAGCGAAATGACATCAGAGCCTAATGAGTTTTCGATTTCAGTCGCAAAGGTATTTCCGTGTTTTTCACGCTGCCGCAAGGTCAAGCCCTAAAGGGTTTGTCGAAAAATCTTCCTCTTTCCCTTCTTTGGTTCTATCCGGGCGAGCGTATTTATTCGTCAAAACCTTGCACAGCTAAACACTATCCTTTTTTAAGCTTCTGAAACTCGAATACTCCTCACCGGCTCCGATACGGCATAGCGTTAAAAAAAAGGTCAGAAATTATGAAACAAACGGCAGAAAAAAATAGGAAACAGCGATCCACCTACCTTCCAATTAGCATAGGTTGGGTTTTGAAAATAGTCTTAATTATCGTGGTTTATTCCTTATGGGGAGCAGGGTTTATTTGGGCTTTGGTGGGCTTGTATCTCTTCTATGATGTGATTCGGGGTATTCTCTCCTGCTTACTGATGTTGGGTGCTACAATCACTCTTATTTATCTCATGCTGACTTATTTATAAACATTAAAACGCAAAAATTATGAGCAAAATATTTTTATTAGGTGCAAACAAAGAAATAGACAGAGCCGTGCAAGTGGTAGAGGTTAACCAAGTTATCCAAATGGAGGGGTACAGCTATCACAGCTATGTAGTGTATGATATTACAAAAAATCAATGGGGTATCACTTACAAGTTGATAAACCTAACGACAAAGGATTTTCATATAGCCGACATTATTCGACCATTGAAAGAAAAATTCGGCATTGGGTTCTATTACGACAGCGACAACCCTCAATTTATAGACAGCTTTGAAGTAGCAATCCTTTTGCAAGAAGCACAAACCAAAGCCAATGCAGAAGCGGACGAGGAAGAAAAAGAACGCATCCGAGTGGAGGAAGTAAAAGCAATCGGAAGCAAACGTTTTGCCGAGATACTCCCCGAAAACGCACAAGCAGTTATTGTGGCACGACTCAAACAAGACGAGAGCGACAGCCAAACCGACTACTTTGCATCAAGAACAACACGAACTGTTATTCTAGGCTTTTCTACTCACAAAAGAGATATCTTTTCTGAAATGCGAAAACACGCATCCAACTTCGAGGGAACAACCTATTTAGCAGAATACAATGCAGATTACGAACATCGGGAGAAATACTCAATGGGGGCAGGGTATTATTTAGGAGAAAGCAAATATAGCGGATGGATAATAGAGAAATATCCCATCTACCAAAGAGAAAGTACAATCAAAGAATTTGCTTACACCGCAGGAGATGAAGATAATATCCGTATCAAGAAAAATGATGATGTACCACCACCAAGCGACAACAACGGCATAAGCAAAGCCAATTGTACACTCGTAGACTACTCAGCCAAAGCCGTAGCAGTATTCGGAGAAACAAGAGCCATCAAAGACGAACTCAAAGCAATGGGAGGAAAATTCAACAGCCGATTGACCTTCAATGGCAAAAAGTTAGCAGGATGGATATTCTCAAAATCGCAGGAGCAACGTTTAGCGTACTATTTCGGATTGAATTAATCATTTTAAACAAAAGGTAGAATATAATAACAAAGAATAGAAAAGTAACAGCCAATCCTGTTTCCATTGATTTTAGAAATTACGGCAAAATAACAATCCCTAAAGGTGTGTTAGTGACCAATGAGACAGCAATGGGAATAGATGACAAATACA
The DNA here is from genome assembly GCF_900079725.1 of uncultured Dysgonomonas sp. Lineage (NCBI taxonomy): Bacteria > Pseudomonadati > Bacteroidota > Bacteroidia > Bacteroidales > Dysgonomonadaceae > Dysgonomonas > uncultured Dysgonomonas sp. Next base: position 2,880,335 of record NZ_LT599032.1, on the reverse strand, counting down.
ATTTTGTTGATGAATTTGATTGGATTGACACTAATTACCCTCTAGTAGCACGATCATTAAAAATGGATGCTCAAAATTATGGAATAAATATATCCAAAGAACATATAACCACACTAAAAGATGAAAATATTTAAAAGAGCAAATCTTCCCGAACAAATAAACTACAATGGCAAAGTTTATGAAGTCAATATTGAGTTAAGTGCATTGTATTCAATCGATAGAACAAATAAGTTACCCCATGATGCTATAAAAGTCGAGGTCTTAAATCGAAAACTAAAAAGCAAAACTGATATATATAATAGACCTTACAAGCCCTCGATTTTTATTTTCACTAGCATAGATTCCGAGAAGTAAAAGTTACTCACAAGGGCAGAACATACCTGCCTTATAAAACCCGAAGAAAATGACAAAAAAGAAAATATCATTCAATAATTTCTTGAAAGGATTACTATACGACAACACTTCAATGGCAGAATATTCTTTGTACGTTGCTGATTACTTTGAGCAAAAAGAATATATAAAATTATTTGGCGAATATGAAGCTAAAGAAAATAACGGTGAAGAAGTGGATGATGATGAAATCTACCAAATGTATCTCAAAATGTTGGAGAGTATAAAACGACAGTATCCAACTCTGTATAAGAAAATGGATAAATATATAGACGAAAATTATTAAACAGAATAAGCCGTATTCACAAGGGGCAGTAACACTGCCCCACAACACCCAAAGACATGAAATCAACAAATCATTTTCAAAATACGATAAAGGCATATTTAGACAAACGTGCCGAAATAGATTTACTTTTTTCGTTCCGCTATTCCTTACCCGAAAAGAAGTTAGAGGATTGCATAACCTACATTCTGAACCAAGTACAGAAAAGCGGTTGCAATGGTTTTCACGATGATGAGATATTTGGCATGGCGGTACATTTCTATGATGAAGACAATATCGAAATCGGTAAACCGATGCACAATGCACAAGTAGCAGTCAATCATATGGTAGTATTGACAGCCGAAGAAAAAGAGCAAGCACGACAAAATGCCATCCAAAAGGCACAAGACGAAGCCTACCGAAAGATGACACAGCCAACTAAGAAAGCCAAAAAAGTAGCATTAACCATTCAACCAAGTTTGTTTGATTTTTAAATTATCGACCTATGAAACCAAAGAATAAACTCCAAAAACAAGTAGAGGAAGCAAGTAAAACATTGCCCAAAATCACAAAGAAGCAAATCCAATGGGGATACGACCACACTATCCAATATGTTGGACGAAGAACTGACAAAGGGATGATTACTTGTACCAAGTGTGGACAGTCGTTTGAAGGGATGGGGGAATTATCAATAAGCTTATTGGGTTGCGAGTGTCCGAATTGTCAATCAAAATTGATAGTTAAAACGACCAAGAAACGCACGTTTGATGATAGCTATTATCTGAATATCATCACGGCACATAAAGGCTATCAAGTGATACGCACCATCATGTTCAGCTACAAATCCAAGATAGGAGAACCCACAAAACTCAGTTATTCGGAGGTTATGCAACGTTGGATTGCTCCCGATGGCAAATACTATACTTTTGCCCGACTGCGACAAACGATGGGAACGTATTGTATTGATTCATGGATATTTCATACTCCGATAGAGTTGAGAAACGAGAATAGCAACAATAAATTTTGTATAAATATCTATGATAAAATAGGCAATCTAGGCGAAGTCTACCCACGTCAAAAGCTTATACCCGAACTAAAAAGAGCAGGATATAAGAAAGCATTGTACGGACAAAAACAATTAGACCTATTCCGCACCCTATTGAGTGATAGCAGAGCCGAAACACTCATCAAAGCAGGATATACCAAGCTATTGGAACGCATTATGAATATGGGTTGGAGGAACATCGACAATTACTGGCAGTCTATCAAAATAGCTATCCGAAACAAATATAAAATTACAAATGCGGTTCTTTGGTGCGACTATATAGATATGCTCCGACTCTTTGGTAAAGACCTGCACAATGCGAAATATGTTTGTCCGACCAATCTCAAAGTAGAACATGACCGATATGTAATCAAGAGAGCCAAAGCCGATGCACGAGTCGAAATAGAAAAACAGCTTGCAAAAGAAGCCGAATACAGAGAAACCAAAGCAAAATTCTTTGGACTTGTATTTTCGGATGGCACTATCAGTATTCGTGTATTGGAGAGCGTTGCAGAAATTATAGCGGAAGGACAGGCTATGCACCATTGTGTAGCAGGCTATCATTCAAAAGCCGATTCGCTGATACTTTCAGCTTGTATTGACGGCAAACGCATCGAAACCATTGAAGTCTCAATATCTCAACTAAAAGTTATCCAAAGCCGTGGAGTATGTAATAAGAATACCAAACACCACAACAAGATAATTCAACTTGTAGAGCAAAATATATCATTGATAGAAAATCGATTAGCAGCATGATGAAAGAAAATATTTACACCTTGTTTGTTGGCTTCCGAAAATTAGGAGAGTTCAAATCGATTTTGGAAGCCAAGGAATTTGCCAAAAGTAGCAATCTGGCAGGAGCTTTCAATCTCATTGGGAAGAATTATAGTGATAGTTGGTATGTATTTAAATCAGAGGTAAAAAACAATGAAAATTAAAGATATTACAGGAAAGACAATCGAAGTAACTCACTTGAATAAGGCTATCAAGGAATGCAGATTGTGCCGAAGTAGTCCATTTAGAATGGATTCGGGGCATACAGTTGGAGAAAACTACACATTTATGCTTCGACAACTGGAAGAATTAAAACATAAATCAAAAACTTGACGGCGGAGAGAAATTTCCGCCGCTTCTTTTTCCATGAGCCGTTAGCAGGACTTTATGCGGAGAAAAAGAAGCAAAAAGCCGACAGAGTCCAATATATTATGTAAATAAATGAAGTAGTAATAATGGTAAAGATTGTAACTTTACTCTGAATGTTTTACCTTTAATTGATGTTTTATTTGTAATGAGTCATGCCAAGAACAATTATTGATATACAATCTATTTCTGAAGCAATACCAAAATATCGAATATGGTATCGTTTTTATGATGATATTTTTATATCAGTTATCTGTTCAGAGAATAGAAAATCATATATTCGAAGAAAAACAGCGTTTCAAGGAGTAAAAACGGATAATCCGATGTGTGCATGGCACTCAGATTGGCAATATAAATGTATTGAATATAATTATGGATTAGAAGCTGGAAATATCCGGACGTATGAGGTTGTGGTAGAACATGAAGGAGAAATGCACCGAATTGATAGCCTTGTAAACACTACAGCTATAGAGTTTCAGCATTCATTGGAGGTTTCTCTAAATGAAATTGACTCTAGGTTTATAGCTCATGAAGCACTAGGCTATACACCATACTTAATATTGGATTTTACAGATTTTTCTTCTATCGCTACCTTTTCTAAGTTTACTGATCTTTCTAATAAGAATCTTGAATTTTATATGGCATCATATAAAAGCAATGAGTTTATTATATCTTTTCTTAAAAAAGTAAGGAAGTGGCTTAATTCAAAATACAAAGGAAATCTGTTTCTTGATTTTTCAGATCAAATTATCAGATTAACTCCGCATCTCAAATGTAAAGTTCTAAAATATAGTAAAGAAAAGTTTATAAAAAATCTCTTATGCCTTGAAGATGATATTCAGAATGAATTGACTAAAGAAAAAGAGCAGCTTGATTTTGAAAAAGTACTAAAAGCACACGAGAAGGAAAAAGCTGATGCAGAAAGAGCTGCTGAAGTTAAAAGAAAGATAAAGGAAAATAGAGAAGAGGTCAAAAATAGTAACCGTTTCTCTTGGTATCGGAAATGTTTGCAGAACAACTTAGTTACAAGAGCTTTACGCAGTTTTTTAGACTATGAAACGTATGTAAAATATCAATTTTATGAAAGTAAGGATGGCAATATTTCTCGTAAATATCATGTATATAATTTATTTCCTTCTGCCTATTTTGATCCAGTGGTTGAGATCCAGTATGTCGTAAACAGTATGAGTAAAGATGATCGTTATGAGTTTTTATATTCGGAAATCAACTTAATAAAAAAAGAGAGAGAAGGTTTTTTGCGTTATGTCTTTGAACAAAAGCCAAAACAAAAAATCCAGTTTAAATCTAAGCGATTAGAATATGTTAAAGGAGTATTACACTCAACAAGTTCTCAAGCCCTATGTGTTTATAATGAGAAAGGAAAGATCATTGCAAATGAGTATTATTTATTTAACACTAAGGTTACAAAGGAAGAATGGGATTTTTTAAGTACTTATTATGAAATTGGAGGGTTCCCTGACGATGTGAGTGATACTCAAAAGTTAGCTTTGAAGAATATTATGGAAGTAATTGAAAGGAATGATACACCTGATTTTCGACGGTATTTTTATCAAAATGATTTTCCGATGAATGTTAGAAAAAAATATTATGATAAAATCCAAGAGCAAGAGCCCTTAAGAGCAAAACATTTGTAGCAAAAAAATTCCGCCATTGTCGCTATCGTAGCTATATCTGTAATAATACTAGTAACAACTCCAACCTTAATCCAGATGCATTCAGTATATTTTTTTAGAAATATTTACTTCTTACTTATTTAGATAATTCATGAAATTATCTTTACTAAAATCTGACACAAATGTAAACTTCCATCTTCTAGAGCAAGACTCTCATTTTTATCTGCAAATCAATTTTGATGTTCTCTTTAAATCATTGTTTGAAATACTTTCTAAGAGTTGATCTATCAAAATGTTAACAATCTACACAATAATGCAACAATAAATATTTTGGAATGCTTAGTTAGAATTTATGTCCTCATTATCTATTGACTAATCTATTTCACAAATAATTGAAAGAATTATTCCTTTATCCCTTATTTGTTTACTAATTAGTAATCAATATACAAAATGGTATAGATAAAATAAAAGCCTTAAAATTGAAGGCTTTTATTTTTCAATAGGGAAAATAACTTTTACATGCCCATTTTTTATTTGATAATAATAATGGTGTAAATCTACATAGTTGGGAACCTTTATGCTTCGCAGAAAATGGGATCCTGAATATAATTGTCGTCCTTCCACATTTAGTATGCCATTATCAACAAAGACATTTAATTCATTGTCTTTAAACCCTGCGGCAAAAAGATCAACAATAAAGTCATGAGACCGATTTGTATAGCTGACCACCGGATAACATTCTTTATAAAGATTCTCATATTGTTCTTTATTCTCAGAATATAAATTTGAACTAAAATTTGAATTATTATTAAACTGTAAAATAGAATCTTCCATAATTAAAATTATCTTTTAACTTATACATAACAATTAGTTTAATATTCAAAGTAAAAATATAGATATAAACAACAGTCCACCACAATTAGACCAGTCTGTTGTGTTATTGAAAGAATAATTATTGCGTAAGATAATGTTGTTTTCAGATATCCTTAATTAGAGCTTTTAATATAATATTTCTATTTTTTATGTTTTCAATTTAATACTTGGTTGGTGGAACTACAGAAGAATAATTACCTCCTTTGAATTGATGTTGGAAAAAATTATTTTTTAAAATATCCATTTGTAAAAATAGGCTGTCGATTTTCCTTCGATTATTTCTAAACCGGTTAGAGAAAAAATCTTTTTTATAAAAATCATACTTCAAAAGTGAATCCTGAAAAAACAAATCATTAAAGAAATATTGTTGCCGAAAAAAAGGATATTTTTGATACAATCGATCCTGGAACAAATTGAAGATACTATCACCTATTAATGTATTTCCTTTGATATTCGAAAAATAAAAAGAATAGGTTGAGTCGTAGCTCACAATGTTCCCATCCTCATCATATTCTTTATTTACTTTTACGATAGAAGAAGTATCAGGAATATTATCTTCATGAGTAGCTGCATTCTTGTTTTTGTCACACCCGGTTAGCAATATTGACAAAGCAATAACGAATATTAATAATTGTTTCATAACCCTATTAATTTTTATCGTTATACAATATTCTAAACTGTTAATTAAGCGATAACTATTCAGTAAACTAGCTTCTTCAAAGAAGCTAGTGATTTAGTTCAATTATTGATATCTCACTTAAAAAAATTATATTTCACAGGTTTATTTGGTTCAAGAATGCCGGACTGGGACTCTAATCCATGCCCGGCATTGAAAGGACCTATTCAATTAAAATCTGACGAACAGGATTGGACTTAGCACCATCTTTCTTCGGTATAACTATTTTTAAAATTCCGTTTTCATATTTAGCTTCAATCTTTTCACTATCGGCAATATTGGGTAGTGTAAAGGAGCGGCTAAATGACTGATAACTGAACTCTCTGCGGGTAAATTGCTGATCATCTTTAGTTTCATTCATTACTTTTTTATCTGATGAAACAGTAAGAAGATCATGGCTGAGTTCAACTTTGAAATCTTCCCGGCAAAAGCCAGGGGCGGCAACTTCTACCTCAAAATTTTCGTTACCTTCCTTGATATTTACAGATGGCAATGTTGTGTTTGTCGTAGAATAACTACGGTTTCCCAAATCAAACCAATCATTTTCAAAGAAGCGATCGAATAATGTTGGGAAATTGTCTCTAAATCTAACTAATGACATAACTTAATCCTCCATTATTTTAGTTTGACATAAGTAATACTACATAATTGATAAATCAAATCCAATGCCAAAATAAGTGGGGCCATCTATTTGATTAACAATAATTAACCATGTATAAATAAATTTATCCAATATCTTATTTAAGAACATTATTTCATGTATATATCAAATATAAAAAATGACATAATGACAGCTTGGCTGGCTATACACCCATATGGAATCAGGTTATTTATGATCTCAAAAACTTTACAAAAAAAACGGCTCAAGATAATAATTTGAGATGCAGGAAGCTTAATCAAGTGTTTGTAACAAACAGATAATCATAAAAACATCGAGCAGAAAAACCTACAAAAATCATCAGTTTACAGTAATTTATGTACATCTATGACCGAAATAAAAGATAAAAACAAACACTCCTTTTTGCCAATAGATAATATTTCTATGGATTAAAACAAAATTAAAGAAAAGCGATTAATAGAGACTTTCTTTACTTCCTAATTGTAAGATTCGGGTAATATTCGGTTCAAATATATTGAATACCTAGACAATATAAATAAGCTGATTATGTCCGTTTTGTATATTCCTTTAAGCTGTTATTTCATATGTGCTAGCTCGTAAAATATCTTATTACCTTTTACGTCAACAGCATATCCTGATAAAGCTGTGCAATTTGTCTTAAACGCAATGTCCTGTTATTTTCAGAAATAAATGTATTATCCTTTAATATTACAGCAACTTTCTTTCTCAACAATAATAGCAACAATAAGTCAGACGAATTTTTATCTATTGTAATATTGATTTTTCTGGTAGCAATATATTGGGAGAATATCTCATATTGCTGGATAGCTGCATCAACAAGATCCTCCCCATGATTTAGTAGAGTAGACATAATTGTTTCAGGTGAATTTAGTCTCATACTGACGAATTGATCATATAATAACCCTGCATTATTCGAGAAAGATTCCCCGACTTTTAACAATTCTCCCATCCGGACAGCAAAATCATGCACATCTACAAACTCTCCTTTATGCTTTTTCAGCCTGTCATTTGTAGCCTCTAAAAGTTTTCGAATAACAGTGTCTCCCGATTCGGTAATTAAAGCCAATTGATCGATCAGTAGTTTCTCCTCATTAGATAAATTTCCCGTACGTGGCTTATATTGCAAATCATGCTCTATCTCATTATATACATGAGATAAAAGGCTGCAGACCTGTATTTCACAAGTTGTGTTTTTTAAGTTGAAATTTTCAATTAAATATTCTGAAGGTAAAGCTACCTGGCAATGTGTAGCTTTATAGTATTTGCCGTTATCCCCGTTTTTATCTTTAACCTCTATTCTGATAGGCTTTTCAAACTTGCCGACAAATATCTGTTTGATTTCATTTACTACCTTAGCCCGATCTACTTCCTGATAAGTGATAATACGTACGCCCGCCAGATCACTTATACCCTCAAATACACTATCTACCGATTTATATTTATTGGTTTTTCTTAATTTTTCGGCCAGGCTTGCCGGACTCTTTGCCCGATGTTGGACGGTAGCCCGTATAGTCAGGTTTTTCTGGACTATGTTTTGACACATACTAAAAACTATATCAGCCAGTTTTTTATAACGGTCGTATTCTCTGATATACCTCTTAACAGTTTCATCGATTAGCTTGTCATTCATATCTTTGATCGAGTATTTATGTCATGCCCGCTATTTATAGGCAATGACTAATTTCATCTTAAAAATACAAATATTTTTTACCACTCATCCTTTCCGATAAAATAAGTATTTATTGCATTTATAAATACCGTTGGATACCCATACCGGAGTTTGGATCTGTAAAGGCTTACTTCCCGAATAGAGAAAGGTCTATATAAAGCAAAAATAAAATAATCTGTCTTTTATCAAAAGTCCAATTTAGATATAAATAGTAAAAAATTACTCTGAATATAAAATTAGGTTTCGATTGTTAGTTAAAATTACGTATTATGCATATGAAAAAGACAACAATTAACACTATCTCAATATTTTAAAGCATAAACATAGTGGTATCTATATATTTAACCGTATCTTTGCTTTAAATATTTGAGTTTTTATTCCAGATTTCATATTTATCCTTCAATTCCACGAGTTTTTAGTTTAAAGTGCTTATTTGCCGTAATTCTCATCTGATTATTTATTTTATAATTTTTTTACAATGAACATTTTTATTGCAGGTTTGAGTTACGATGTTAACGATACCGATTTAAACACTCTTTTTGAGGAGTATGGAGCGATCAATTCAGCTAAAGTTATTATGGACCGTAATACCAGCAGATCTAAAGGTTACGGATTTGTTGAAATGGATAACAGCGAAGAAGCTAATAAAGCAATCTCAGAATTGAACGGAGCTGAATATGACGGAAGAACTATTTCTGTTTCTGAAGCAAGACCCCGTCAGGAAAAAAGTAACAACTCTTACGCAAATAATAGGGGTGGTTATAACAACAGATATTGATACGTTTTTGACAGATTCGATATACAATAAGGTAGCTCCGGTGGGGCTACCTTATTTTTTGTATTCAGATAGATTTTTCTTTGAAGAAAAGTCTGTATTTAGTTCTGCATCCACTTTTTATATAAGTTGACAGCTAATTGACAAGCCTAATATTAATAGCATTCATCCCTTTCTTGCCACGTTCCAACTCGAATGATACCGGATTTCCTTCTTTTATGGAGGCTGGAGCACTACTGACATGGAAAAAATATTTATCCGTACTTCCTGTATGTTTAATAAAACCATACCCTTTGTCGGGATTAAAATGTTCTACACGGCCATTCAATATGGGATCTTCCATATCTTCTTTTTTCGGTGTAGAAACAGCGATACTTTCGATCTTGATTTTTCGTTTATTAGTAGGATCAGGAGGAGTATTGGTTATAACTCCGTTTTCATCCACATAAGCAATCATATCCTCAAAAGAATCGGCAGGATTATTTTTTCTTTCTTCCCTTTTTTGTTCTTTCTCTCTTCTTTTTTGTTGTTTCTTTTTTTCTATCTCTTTTTTATTAAATGTACTCGCCATATTTATTCTTAAAATCTTTATTTTGGATTAAAGGGTATGTTTATTTCGCTCTTGTTTTAAGATTCGAAAGAGCAGACCGATTGCGAATTCATCGTTTTTCTGGTTTGATCTTATTCGCTAGGAAAATATTCTGAACGGACTTATATCTTAGAAGCATGTAATCTAAGATAGTTTTCCACGCGTGCATCCACCTCTGCTTGCGAGAGATATGCCGGAAGTTCGATTGTTGTTCTACTGGTAATTGCCACACGAACAACAGCCCCGGCTTTCTCCTTGATGTTCTTTAGTATCAATTCAGCTTGCTGGTTTACCGATGTTCTTTCCGAACGGGTTATTTCCCCTTCCTTCTTATTTGTTGAAGATTTTTGTTTTGCTCCCATATTCGTTTTTTTTAATGTTTAATATTAGCTTGATACAACAAGCTTTTTACCCGTTAGCTTCTGAATATCCCGAAGCATAACCTGCTCATCCTGGGCACAGAATGTCAGGGCAGTACCCGTGTTGCCAGCCCTTCCTGTACGTCCTATACGGTGTACATAAGTTTCGGCTACATCCGGCAGATCATAGTTTATCACCAACTCCAGATGATCGATATCAATTCCCCTGGCTGCTATATCTGTTGCTATCAGGGTTTGTATTTTATGAGATTTGAAATCGGATAAGGCTCGTTGTCTTGCGTTCTGAGACTTATTTCCATGAATAGCTGCACTGCCTATTCCCGATTGACTAAGTATCCGAACTATCTTGTCAGCCCCGTGCTTGGTGCGGGAAAATATAAGGGCAGACTTCTTTTTGTCTTTTCTCAATAAGGTTATAAGCAGGTCTTTTTTCTCTTGTTTTTCCACAAAATAAATATATTGGTCTATCGTATCAACAACCGACGAAGCCGGAGCAACCTCCACCTTTACCGGATGATGTAAGATAGAGCGTGAAAGAGCAGCTATAGAGGAAGGCATAGTGGCTGAAAAGAAAAGTGTTTGCTTTTCTTTGGGTAGCTTAGGCAGCAAACGCTTGATGTCGTGAACAAATCCCAAATCCAGCATACGGTCAGCTTCATCCAGCACAAAATGACGAATAGAGTTTAAGCTGATAATATTCTGATTCATTAAATCCAGCAGACGCCCCGGAGTAGCGACTAATATATCTACTCCTGCTTTTAGTTCATTTACCTGAGCATGTTGTTTCACTCCTCCATATATCACACAGTGGCGTATACCTGTATAAAGAGTATAGTCTCTCAGGTTTTCATTAATTTGAATTGCCAGCTCCCGGGTAGGAGTTAATATCAATGCTCTGATATCCCTTTTTTTACTATGTACTTTGTTTGAATGTAATTGCTGTATGATCGGTAATGAAAATGCAGCAGTTTTACCTGTACCGGTTTGTGCCAAGCCGAGTATATCGCGATTATCCAGTGCAGGAGCTATAGCCTGCTGTTGTATCGGCGTCGGATGTGTATATCCTTTTTCATTCAGAGCCTTCAAAACGGGCTCAATAATATTTAATTCTTTAAATGTCATGTTTAAATTTTGAACTGTTACATTTGAATAACAGTAACTTTTTGATTTTTACTGTTTCACGATCAATGAAACAGTTTTAATTAATTATATAATATCAGTTGATACCAAACAACTGATGGCTTAAATTACTACCTGCCCTGTCTTTTTAAAAAGTTCAAAAGAAGGTATATCCTTTATAGGGACAGTATAATAAAGATGGTATAATGGAAAGAATATGCTACCAACCTTTGCTTGCTTATACCCTTGCCTTTTCTAATGCTGCATTCAAGAATTCAGCTTTGAGATTAGATATAACTTCTTTTACACTTGATATTTTCTGAGACAGGTGTACATTAATGCCAGTGAAAGCGTAACCTTTTTTCATATTACCTCTTGCTGCCTGATAAAGGCATTGAACAATACAATAGGGACTTTTGGTATAGTCACATGTCTTTATGCAATGGAAGGGGCAACTTTTGGGTGTCTCATTGCCATTTTCCACACTCTGAATAAACTCGCCATTAATGGCTCTACCAGGCATCCCTACAGGACTTTGTATGATCTTTATATCTTCTTGTGTTGCCTTTACGAAGACATTTTTAAATGTCTCGGAAGCATCACATTCATTGGTGGTAACAAATATAGTTCCCATTTGAACACCTGAAGCACCCATTTCGATAAAGCGAAGTATGTCTTTTCCCGAGGAGATTCCCCCTGCAGCAATTACCGGTATATTTTTTTCGTCTTTATACATATCAGTGATGCTTACCACTTCGGGGATAAGATGTTCCAAAGAATATTGTTCATCATCAAGCTGATTCACCTTGAAGCCTAGATGGCCTCCGGCTTTAGGGCCTTCAACAACAATGGCGTCGGGTAAATAACCATAGTTGTTTTTCCATTTGTCACATATTATTTTGGCTGCTCTTGAAGAAGAAACAATCGGTACGAGTTTTGTTTTACTATCATCGGTCAGGAAGGAGGGTAAATCGAAGGGAAGACCTGCACCGGCAAATATAACATCCACTTTTTCAGCAATCGATGTTTTTACCATGTCTGCATAGTTGGTAAGGGCAACCATAATATTTACACCGATTATGCCTTTACTTTTCTCTCTTGCTTTTTGAATTTCTTCTTTTAGTCCGGAAATACATTTGCTTAGATAGTCTCCGGGCGATTTGTGATAAATTAAGCCTAACCCGGCACAGGATATTACGCCGATACCTCCTTCGTTGGCAACAGCCGATGCTAATCCGGACAGGGATACACCGACACCCATTCCACCTTGAATAACAGGAAGTTTTACTTCCAGATTTCCAATAAAAAATGATTTCATCTAATTTACAAAAATGTGTTACGACAAATAGCTTTACACATTCTCGTAACCGGTTAATAATATTAACAAAAAAGCTGATTTTGATGTCGATTTTGACGATGGGAAGATCCGCTAAATAGGAGGCGGAGCAAAACACTGAGAAGAAAGATACAATATAAACTCGATTGCTTAAAGTGCTAAGATACGAAAAAAAATCGATATATTGCTGATTTTATAAATTATAGGATCTACCTTCTCCTTTTGATAAGAGAATAATTGGCTAAGACTATAATCTTATGCCCTATGAGTCTTTTTTCCCGGGTAGCATAGGGAAGAAAAGTGCCTTTATATGATGTTTTATTTCTCTTGCAATTTTCAGACTTTTATAATTATTTTGCATGGATAAAATTCAAAACGAAAGAATTCGATAAAAGAGTAATCTTAATATAAATAGCATAAGTTATGCAATATTTAGATTTATATAATTATTTGAAGTCTATAGAGAATTATACAGAAGACAAGATTGCAATTGACAAAAATCTTGTCATGAGAAATTTCACATTTATATCTAAACAAAAAGAGTTATTGCCCGGGGGGCTAGGAAATACTGATGACTATGAATATAAACCGGCAATGCCTACGGACTATGAGCCGGATATTATCCAGAAAATGTTAAATAAGAAAGATGCGCAAATACAGGAAAACATAAAATTCCGTTACCATGTTATTATGTCATCAACCATCCTCAAGTCAAAGGGTATTATTCTAATGTTTCATGGATTTAATGAAAAATATTGGGCTAAATATCTTCCCTGGGCTAAACAGCTAGCTGATAAGACAGGAAAGGCTATCGTCATGTTCCCCATAGCTTTCCATATGAATAGGGCTCCATCCCTGTGGAGTGATTCTCATAAGATGTATGAGGTCAGCCAACAACGAAAGTTGCGACATCCTGATATTATCTGTTCTAGTTTATCAAATGTTGCGATCAGTACCCGTCTTCACAATAAACCCCAACGTTTTATCTGGTCCGGGTTGCAATCTTACTATGATATTATAGACTTCGTCGAAGATATTAAATTGGGGAATCATCCGGCTATAGAAAGCGATGCCACAATTGATTTTTTCTCCTATTCAATAGGAACTTTTCTTGGGGAGATCTTAATGATGAGTAATAAGAATGGTTATTTCTCTAAATCCAAATATGCAACCTTTTGTGGAGGTGCTGTTTTTAACAGGTTATCTCCTGTTTCGAAATTTATTCTGGATAGTGAGGCCAATGTCAGCTTATATTCATTTGTTGTAGAGCACTTGAAAAGCCATATGCGAAGAGACCGGAAACTTTACGACTATATGAACAGGGAACCGGAAGGTATAAATTTCCAGTGTATGTTAAATTATAAAATGTTTACGGCATATCGGGAAAATCTGTTCCGCAAAATGAGTGAACGGTTTTATAGTATTGTTTTACAAAAAGATGAAGTAGTGCCTCCTTACGAAGTGATAAATACTTTACAAGGAGTATGTAGAGATATCCCCATCAAGATTGACGTTTTAGATTATCCATATAGATATACGCATGAAAATCCATTTCCTGTAAATGGAAAAGATAAGGATGAGATTGACTATCAGTTTAAAATAACCTTCGATAAAATAGGTGATTTTTTATGCTAATGGGTAATTAGAGTACAAATAAAATTAAAAAAAATAAATATTATTTTATATCAAAAGCAAAGATTGAATACTGATTTTTCTTATTTATCCGTCCACAAAAGAACAGCAAGCTGGTAAAATGCCAAATACGGAGCCCTGACGGGTTTTCCTTAGCAGGAAAAGATTTGTCTTATTTACCATTGCTTGCTGTGTGGTAAAAGTTACCGGATAAAAAAGAAAAAATAATGGGGTTGGGGGAGGCGTAGTCCCTGACCGAAGCTCACTGCCATGCTTTGCGGTAATTCTCCTCCAGGAGCTTCTGGATATTACTTTTATGGAGATAATCCCATTGTTCATATTACTTTGATTTGTTAGAGCTACTTCCTTATCTTGCGACTTGCAGTATATTTATGATTTATCTGAGGGAATAGAACCATATTGTATTAGTCTCTGTCGGTACAGGCCGTAAGTATCCGACATACACCTGATTTGCAGGCAGTAGTCCAATTCCTCATTCAAATGATCTCCGTATAGCTTTTCACTCTGTAGCCTAATCATTTAGCCAATCTGTATTTAACAAAAGAATCCGGATATTCTTTATTTATATAATCAATAAGTTTTTCTCTTATATCTACACGTAAATCCCAATTGGAAGAGGCATCTTTACTGCTTAGTAAAACCCGTAGCTCTTTGTACCTTTCTTTGGAATCCGTAACCTGAATATTAGCAACACGCTCATCCCAAAGTGAATGTCCTTGTAGAATTATATCCAAATGCTTTCTTAGAGCATCTACAGGAAAATTATAATCTATATATAAAAATATCGTTCCTAATATATTGGCTGTATTTCTAGTCCAATTCTGAAACGGTTTCTCCAGGAAATACTTAACTGGAAGAACCAGGCGTCGCTCATCCCAGATCTTTACCACGACATACGTTAGGGTTATCTCTTCTATTCGTCCCCACTCACCTTCTACAATAACAACATCGTCCAATCTGATAGGTTGGGTCAGAGCCACCTGGATACCTGAAAATATCGTTGATATACTATTTTGGGCAGCAAATCCAATAACAATACCGGCGATACCTGCTGATGTCAATAGACTAATGCCAATATTGCGAACATTATCGAAACTCATTAAACAGAGAGCAATAATTACGACAGTTATAATAACAATGATAATACCTTCAAAAATCGTCATCTTTGTCAAACTCTTCCTTGCATTAAGATTATCGGATGTTGAAATATTAAGCCTATTCTGTAAATAGTAAAAAACAGCTTTAACTATTTTTATCAACACCCATCCAACGGTTATTATCAACAAAATGTCATTGGCTTTAGAAAGAGAGGCAAAGAATGTCTTGTCGGCAAGAAAAGAATTATGACTAAAAACCTTAAATAGAAGCCAGAAAGAAAGCCATAACAGAGGAACTTTCAGAAGATCAATAATAAAGTCGTCTATTTTACTTTTAGTCATACTAGCACGCCTTTTTAATGTTCTCACCAGAATCTTATAAACAATAAAGACCAAGCCCAATATTCCGAAGAACAGAACAGTACTCAGAAGTATATCCCGTGTGAACTGATATATATTCATTTGTATTTTAATTCTTTATTAGATTTTTCAAAAAAGGTACGGTCTTGGTTTGAGAGGGTAAATTATATTTAGCTGCAGTAGCATTTTTTCCAACTTTAATGGTGATAGCATCGTCTGGAAGAGCAATAAACATTTCTTCATCAGTGGTATCATCCCCGATAGCCAGAACAAAGTCATAATTGTCCATCTTTAATAATCGAACTGCTTCTGAACCCTTATTGAAATTCGATGTTTTGATTTCAATTACTTTATTCCCTCTCATTATTTGCAGATTTAATCGCGAGCAAGGATTAATCAAGCTTTTGATCAATTGATTAACCCTCAGTTCGGCAAGCCATGTATCAACGGCTCTGTAGTGCCATACAATCGCCGTCTTCTTCGTCTCTATTTTGGCTCCTGGAGTCTTACGTGTTGTCTGTTCCAGTATGTGCATAATCTCATCATCCCACTTTATTTCCGGAATATTACTATACCATTTTTCTTTGTCTTTATAATATGCTCCATGTTCGGCTGCCAGACCAATCGATAGATCCTGAAACCATTTATCCAATGTATCCATATCCCTTCCACTATTAATAATGAGCCTGTTTCGTTTGTTTCTTATAATTTCTTCTAAAAGTTGTAATAGTTCTGGTCGTGGGTATGCATTTGCAGGATCTTTGTAGAATGGAGATAATGTACCATCGTAATCAAGTATAATGAGCCTCTTTTGTGCATTGTCATACGCGTCTTTAATATTATTCAAACTTTCGTCTTTAATTACTTTCTCGAACATAGAGTAATTCCGTTCTTTAACATTTTTCAACTCTGAGATAAAATCTTGAGCCCATTGTCCTACTGTTTGAGTTGCTATTGCCTTCTGCATCTTTTTTAATGTAGAGAATTGTTCTTCCTCCGGCATTTCCAATGCTTTTATAATGGCATCATTTATTTCTTTTGTATTTGTGGGATTCACAATGATTGCATCGGAGAGTTCGATTGCGGCTCCTGCCATTTCGCTAAGAATCAGCACTCCGGTATTATTTCTCTTTGTAGCAAGATATTCCTTCGCTACCAAATTCATACCGTCTCGTATAGGTGTTACAAGAGCTATATCAGCCATATAGTACAATGCCGTCAATTCTTCAAAAGAAAAAGAACGATAAAAATAGTAGACCGGATTCCAACTCAATGTCGAATATTTTCCATTAATAGATCCCACCATTTCATCAATTCTTACTTTAAGATCAGAATAAATATCAACAGTGTCTCTTGAAGGTACCACAACCATCACTAAAGAAACTGTACCCCTATATTTCGGGTTGGCTTCAAGAAATTCAGCAAACGCTTGCAACCGTATCAATATTCCTTTACTGTAGTCTAACCTGTCAACCGACAAGATAATCTTACTGCCACTAATACTATTTCTCAATTCTTTTGCTATTAATTCCACTTCAGGGTTAAGTATGGCATTATTATATAATTCATAATTGATCCCCATGGGGAAAGCATCTATATCAATCATCCGTTCTTCCAATTGAATTTCATCCAGTATACATTCGTAGCCTAATACACGATATACAGTACTGATAAAATGCCTCATATAGTCATATGTATGAAACCCTATTAAGTCAGCCCCTAATAGGCCTCGTAATATCTCTGCTCTCTCGGGCAAAACCCTGAATAGCTCATATGAAGGAAAGGGTATGTGATGAAAATAGCCTATATTTATATCTGGAATTTTCTCTCTTAGCATCGCAGGAAGGAGCATTAATTGATAGTCTTGAACCCATACTGTATCCCCCGGCTCTATTATTTCAAGTGCCACATTACAAAATAAAGCATTCACTTCTTTGTAAGACTCCCAATAAGTTGCATTTGATTCTATATAGGAAAAGAAATAATGACATAGCGGCCAAATTGTACTATTACTATATCCTTCATAATAATTTTCAATTTGGTTGACGGATAGATAGACCGGATGGAAATCCAAATCGTCCATCTGAAGATTAATTTTTTGTTTTTGTTTTTCATCATCAACATACATTCCTGCCCATCCAACCCAGCACATTTTTTGTCCCGAATCGATAGAATTAAGTCCGGTCGCAAGCCCTCCTTCACTCCTTATTAGTTTAAGTTCATTATTTTCTTCTATTATTTTTACAGGCAATCTATTAGAGATGACAACAGTTTTCATTTATTATTATGAGTTTTTTTACGTATTAAAGATCGTTAATACATGGCAATATGTATAATTAAAACGTAAAAATGATATCAAATGTTCAAAATTAACAGTGAGAGCTGTTACCTTTATCACAAAAAAATATAATTTATTGAAATGAAAAATTTAGATTATGGAGTTATAGGTAATTGTAGATCAGCTGCATTAGTTTCAAAATATGGAAGTATAGATTGGTTTTGTTTCCCTGACTTCGATTCTCCTTCCCTTTTTGCAAAATTACTAGATAAGGAGAAAGGAGGGTCATTCGCGATAGAAGTCGGGGGCGAATATAAGATAACGCAGGAATATAAACAAGGAACAAATATCTTGCGCACGAGGTTCGAGGCAAAAGAAGGTACTTTTGATGTACTAGACTTCATGCCCAGATACAGAACCTCCGACAGTACATACTATATGCCTGCGGAGATATACAGATATATCAGATTAGTAAATGGTAAACCTCGGTTCAAGATAAGCTACAACCCTGCAATTAATTATGCCAAGGAAAAAGCTGTATTTAGAAAAACATCTGAGTATGTGCGAACAGCTTCTGTCGAAAATGACAAGAATAATTTTTACTTGTATTCTAATTTTGATTTTGATGCTATTCTTGATAAAAAAGAAATAATACTTAATGATGATGGTTTTTTGTTTCTATCATACAACCAGAAACTTGTTACGGTAGACATCAATCGGGTAAAGCTTGAGTATCAAAGAACTAAAGTATATTGGCTTAACTGGAGCTACCGCTCTAAACGGTTTAACGCTTATGGGGATGTCATAGCACGAAGCCTACTTGTTTTGAAATTGATGTCCTTCCAATCGTCGGGAGCCGTACTTGCTGCTCTAACAACAAGTATGCCTGAAACAATCGGCGAAGTACGTAATTGGGATTATCGTTTCTGTTGGATCAGGGACGCCTCCATGTCGATAGAAACATTACTAAAAATGGGACATCAGGGAGCAGCTGCTCGTTTTTTAGGGTTTGTCAAACGTATTTTGAAATCGAAATATGATGAATTCCAAATCATGTATGGTATACGGGGTGAAAGGAATTTGGTTGAAGAGTTCTTACCACATTTGTCAGGTTATGAAAATTCAAAACCCGTACGTATAGGAAATGCCGCTTACAATCAGAAACAAAATGATTCGTTAGGCTATTTGATGGACGTTATCTATAATTATTATTTATTTTTCCCAGGCAATCTGGATGAAATAGAAGAAATGTGGGAGATTGTCCGGAATATAGCAAAGACTGTAATTGCTGAATGGCAGAATAAAGATCAAAGTATTTGGGAATTTAGAAATATAGAAGATCATTTTGTGTTTTCGAAAGTAATGTGTTGGGTTGCACTAGACAGAACCGAAAAAATAGCACAATTATTAAATAAAGATGAATATGCCAAATTGATAAGAGTGGAGGCAGATAAAATTTATCGAGATATATGTGAAAAAGGTTGGGATGAGGAATTGCAAAGTTTCACTCAAGCCTATGGAAATAAGCAAATGGATTCCTCTTTGTTGTTGATCGAACAGTATGGTTTTATTGAAGCTAATGATGAAAGGTATATAAAAACCGTAAGAAAAATTAAAGAAGAATTACTACATGAAGGGTTGATGTATAGGTATAAAAATAGTGATGATTTTGGACTGCCATCTTCAGCTTTTACCATCTGTACATTTTGGATGGTAAGGGCATTATTTGTTGTCGGAGAAAAATCCGATGCTTTAGGCCTATTCAATCAGCTGCTCTCATATTCCAATCATTTAGGCTTATTCAGCGAAGATCTGGATTTCGAGACAAAGCGACAATTGGGTAATTTCCCTCAGGCATATTCCCATTTAGCTTTGATAAATACAGCTAGTCTATTTTCAGAAGAAAGAATATTGTCTCAATTTATTCGGCCTTGATTAAAGGCTGTTTTGACCAAAGTTCTATTTAAAACACAAAACGAAAAATTGTACCGGTGTTTTTATTATATCAATTTTTCGCAACGATAAGTGCTGTCGTATGATAAAGCAGGATCTGCACAGATTATCACAGATAGACAAAATGGAAGGACATGAGGATTCCGATACTATGAAATGTCCAATAATGCAGCAGACAGACAAAGTGCTATCTCAGAATTAAACGAAACTGATTTTGAAAGAAAGCCTATCAGTGCAACGTTGCCTGTCCAAAAGCAGATAGAAGCAGCGGACATATAACAGAAATCGTTATTAATCAAATAATATAGTTGACGGGTAAGAGAGTTCTCTTACCCGTTTTCTGTTTTTGTAATCGGTACCCCGATTATTTTTTGTATATTTACAATCCGGAATCATTTATACAAACGCAATAGCATCCTTTTAGCTGTACCTGTGTTTGTTCCGGATATGATAGTCAATATATCGTTGTGACATATTTTATTTGTAGATAAGATCAAATTTTTTTCTAAATCTTATCTGATATGGCTTGAACTTTATTCAGGTTGGCTTTCTTGTCTCTTAACTGATTATGAATATTCAGCTGATCCTTCTGTACGCTCGAAAACAACATAAAAACAAATTCAAAATACCTGCACTTGGAATATAAGTAAGTGTATCTTAATAATTTAACTGTAAATATGAATAAATCCCGTAATCAATTAAAAACGTACACATTACACAATTATCAATCTATACCTCAGATAGCTGGTATCCCCAAAGAGTTTGTCCGAGATATTGAAATCGTAGGAAGAGTATTACCGTTTAAAACCAATAATTATGTAATAGATGAACTGATAGATTGGGATAATATCGAAACTGATCCGATATTCACATTAAACTTTCCAAGAAAAGGGATGCTTGATAAAAAGCATTATGCAATGATTGAAAAATTATTGGATGAAAATACCGAAAAATCCTTTCTTGACCAGAAGATACAGGAAATCCGCTTGTCCTTGAATCCCAATCCGGCAGGGCAGGAGCATAATGTACCTTCGTTAGGAGAAATAAAACTGAAAGGTATCCAACATAAATATCCTGAAACGGTATTGTTCTTTCCCAGTCAGGGACAAACCTGTCATGCTTATTGCACTTTTTGTTTCCGGTGGCCTCAATTCTCAGGAATGAGCGGATTAAAATTTGCGATGAAAGAAGCGGACTTATTACTTAAGTACCTGCGAGTCCATAAAGAGGTGACAGATGTCCTGTTTACAGGCGGAGATCCGATGGTTATGAATGCAGCCATTCTTAGTAGCTATATTAAACCCTTGTTAACTTCTGATTTTGATCATATCCGTACCATACGTATCGGAACAAAGTCATTAGCCTACTGGCCATACAGGTATCTGACTGACACCGATAGTGATGATGTCATCCGTTTATTTGAAGAGATTAACAAATCGGGAAAGAACCTGTCGATTCAGGCGCATTTCAATCATCCCAGAGAACTTTCGACCGAAGCAGTCAAACAAGCCATTATGCGTATCCGAAGTACCGGAGCACAAATACGGACTCAGTCTCCACTGCTAAAGCATATCAACGATAAGCCTGAAATATGGGCGCAGATGTGGCGAAAGCAAGTCGATCTGGGCTGCATTCCTTACTATATGTTTATCGCCCGGGATACCGGTTCTAAACAATACTTTGAAATTCCTCTGGAAAGATGTTGGAATATCTTCCGCAGAGCTTATCAGCAGGTGAGTGGTTTATGCAGGACAGTAAGAGGCCCGAGTATGAGTGATCATGCCGGAAAGATACAGGTGTTAGGTGTACAGGAGATTAAAGATGAAAAGATATTTATACTTCGTTTTATCCAGGGACGTAATCCCAAATGGGTGGATATTCCTTTTTTTGCAGAATACAATCCTAAAGCGACCTGGTTCAACCAGCTCAAACCGGCATTCGGCGAAGACAAATTTTTCTTTGAAGAAGATCGTCATAAACTTATAGATACAAAGCCTTTCTTGTTTGACCATAAAACAGATAATCTGTGAATAAAAAACGCTACGACGAAATGACCTCAAGTAGGAAATATGAAAATCTGGTGGTAATGTTTCAAGGTATTGATTTCCTACATCTGCACTATAAGTGACAATTGAATGTTCTTCCATGTATCTACTAATTTTTTTCCAGATCCAGTAATGCTTTTCGATGTTAACATCTGAATAACCTTTTTCTATTAAAGCTCTCCCACAATTTTCAATGAGAGAGCTGATTTTTTGATCTTTAATCATTTTATGTTCACTTTTGACGGAATGCGACATTGCCTTCCTGAGAAAAAGTTACATATTATTATCATAAAATATTATCAAAATAAACTTTGTTAATCAGTGGTCTACATGAAAAATACAACTCTTACGTTGGATAATAAATTAATCAGGATAACCCCACAGTTCAACATCTATAGGAGCAGTTACATAGGCATAAATCATATTTACCCAAGTAGCTATGTATGAGATTACCATCATCGTCATCATGGCTATTCCGCTTCTATTGGTAAATCTTCCTCGTTACCTCGGTCATTTTGGAAAGAAAACGTCTTTTGAACCACCTGCCCGAAACTATCTTCGATATAGACATCTATCACTTGCTGGTCGGTACAATAGGAAGTGTAATACATTCGAAAGGTTTCTTTTTCCAAAAGATACAAGTCATTTGGTAGAAGGATAGTCCCATTATCGAGTTGTAATTGACCTTTGCCATCTACCTGAAAATACCGAATATAGAATTTGGTATCTTGAAAGTTACCTTCCTTTACAATCTGTGCACGGATTTCCGCCACCTCTCCCTGAACGATCTTTTTCTGAACTGGCATACAAACCAGATCAAATGCGTAAACCTTATTAATATCCATATCGCTACTACAGGCTGAGGCCAGCAGCATTATCACTGCCAGCCACGCTGTTATTCCGAAGAAAGTTTTTATTTTTTTCATTTTGTATTGTCTCTTAGTTGATTATAAATTTGATTCCTACACCGAACTGCCCATGAAAATGTCCTGTAGAGTTACCCCAGAGGATGCGTTCCCGCCCTGTAACGAGCAATACAACACGGTCTGTCAGGTACGTTTCAATCTCTAATGTGATAGCCCCACCGTAGATGAAGGCATCCTTATGTTGGAGTGTAGAACCATCATATAAAGTCTTTTCGCCCCAGTTCGATGTTTCATAGCCTGCAAGAGCAGAAACACCCAAAGAGAGAAAAACTGTTTTGGACGGATCAGTCAGAAAGTTGTAGTAATAACCTCCTTCACCTGTGAACTGAGCTATTGGCAATCGTTTTTCCCGATAAGGATAATAGCGTTCCAGATACTCCGCTCCAAACACCCATTTGTTACCGTTCTTGGCATAAGTCGCCATTGCCACCCCAAAATAGTACCCCGCTTCATTATCGTTCTTGGACGAATAGATTCCATCCACCATGCCTCCCATTAGTTGTATACCCCTCATACCCGACAGTGAACGTTGAGCGTATGCTCCACCCGAAAAGGCGAAGCACGACACAACTATTAACATTATTATTTTTCTCATGATTATATCGTCTATGTGTTAATAAAAAAGTCTGAGACTTTTATTTCACTTTCAATTCGTTAATAACCTTTGCACGAATCAGATCGGCATTATCCAAAGTAAACCGCTGATGGCGTCCACCTTCCTGTTCATTGAGTTCAACAACCAACATTTTGTCATCGGGAATTGTGAATTTCGCCAAAGTAAAAATCATGCGTTCTGTCTGTTGTCCACCTATCAACATCAAATTATTGTAGGCACGAAGTGGCCAAATCACCTGCTCCTGGATAGCAGTCCGTTTGGCTACTTTTTTATCTACAATCTTAAATGTGATAAAGTCCACATTGAACGGTACGTTGGATGAATTTTTCAGTTGCAAATGAAAATACAATAGTCCGTTATGGGTATAAATACCTTTCAGCGTGTGCTGTATTCCGAAACGCTTCGAACCAATATGCTTTATCTCACGGTCATTGTTCTTGTGTATAGACTGCATAATTAATTTGACCAACAAGGGTGATTCTTGCCCCAATTCCTGCATATAGACCGCAAGGGCATTGTTCGGGAGGTTGACCGCTTCGCCATCGTGTAGAAAGTCTGTCATTTCAATACTCAGTTTTACAGGTTCATCTGCATATTTTACGTTGAAACTATAATATGCACCATCTTCTGTAATAACGGACAGGTTACTCTCCCGACTGAAATCCCGCAAAGCTGCTTTCACTCTCAATACATTGTCCGTGCCATCCGCTTTTGCTGCGAGAAGATCTGCCGACCCTAAATCGACATAGCGAATAGCCGATGGGAATATGACATGAACGGTTTTATTGAAAGTAACCTCCAGAGCATAAGGCGGTATCATTCTATCGAAGGTCAGCGGACGAGTAAAACTCTCGTAATAGTCACCCGTTGTCGGTTTTGTATGCACCACAATAGTATCTTGGGCTACTTCTTGTGCATGGGCTGTAAATACACTTACAGCAAGCATTAATATAAAAAATATTTGTTTCATATTCGTGATCTTAAATTTGTTAAACATTGATTTTTCAGTGGGGGTCGCAGACCCATTTATTATTCTGTTACTCTGACTTTGGTAACAGAAGTAATTTGTAATTGGCTTTGAGGGTAACTTTTACTACACTCATCTTTTTACTGATGTATTGCGAAGCCCCTTGTATCAAACCTTTGCCCATATCGGCAGCCAGCTGTGAGCCTGCATTATCCGAAATCATAATACTTGTGCCTGCCGATGATGCCAATGTAGATGCTACTTCCTTAGCCGCTTTTACTTCGTCGTTGTTGGGAACAAAAATCCCGGATTGACCATCCATATCATACACTTGCAGTTCAACCGGAATAATGTTTCCTGCATACTGAATGGAATTGATCATTACCTCCAGACGTTCTCCACCGATACGACAAGCTCCTGTTACCAAAGTGTTGGCAGGGATCAGGATGTTTCCTGCCCGCATTGGCTCTAAAAGACGAAGTTGTACTTCTTTGCCATTAGTCAGAGTCACAGTTTGGTTTACACAAGCACGAATACTGTTCTTATCCTGTATTCCCTCATTGCCTGCGGCAGTGAGAAAATTCTTATTTCGGGGCTTGCTGTACGAGGCTATAAATTCATTATTGGGCATCGGAGCAGCCAATAGAGATACAACATTGTGATGCACTTGTTTAACGGGTTTTATCTTAACCTTATCGCCTGTACGTGTCACACTTGCTTCTTCTACCTGTTGTTCTCCTGTCTGCATAGGCATATAGCGTGCTGCCATCTGGTAGGATTTCTCAAGTAAAGCGGTCTGTTCGTCCTCTTCTGCTTTTTTCGCCTCGGCTTCTTCTTGCTTTCGTTCCAATTCCTGTAGCCGCTGTTCCATAGCTGACTGCGATTGTTTGCCTGTTTCGGAAGGCTTTTCGTACCAATCGCCTAATTGCTTATTAATATCCTGATAAGCCGTTGCTGATGATTGTATTGCACGAGGTGTTGAACTTCGGGGCTGTTCTACTTGCAAAGAAGTATTGTAGGCATTGTCCTTCTGTTCATAATTGTTTTGCTCGGTATCGTTGAACATAGAAGAAAAATCCTGTAAAGACTTCATTTTCTCTCGTTCCTTTTGTCGCATCGCTTCCCGTTCGTAAGCATCCCGTTTGCCTTCCACAATGCCTTCGTCTTTGGGTACGGGTAGTTCGGCATTGAATCCCGTGAGTCCTACCGCTTGCTCTTTCCCATCATCCGACGGAGCAAAGATCAGCCACATCGCACCACTGAAGATTAGAAAGAATAGAGGCATGATCAACAACTTCTTTCGCTTCTGTCTCTCCGCCATTGAAAGCTCTTGCTTTGGCGGTTTCTGAGGTTCTTTCTTCGCTTCCGATTTATTATCCGGTACAGATGGCTGTTCTTCGGGAATAGTCTCCGTTTGTGGCGGTATTCCTTTATTCAAATCTTCCTGTTCCATTATTCTACTGATTTTAGATTGTTAATACTATCTCGCTGTTGTTCCACTTGTAGTCTCAGCGATTCGATCTGCTCTATCTGCATCTTTTCTGCCTTGTTTTTACCGAAATTGTAAATAGAAGAAAAGGTCATATAGATGGAAAGACCGCCAAAAACAAGGAACATCGCTATCACAAGGATAATCCGCCTGTCGGGGGTCAACCTGCCGAGTATTCCTCGCAGACCGTCCTCCAACCATTCATTGATGTGTTTCATTATCTTTCGTATCATAGCTTTACCTACCTTTCCGATATCCGAATATCCCGATTCTCTACAATCTCGAATTTCTCCATCGTGAAACCGTGAGGGTTATTGTCCGAGCGTACCGAGTTGATCAGATTGCAACGGGTAACCAGACTGCGTTCGGTGAGGTTACTCTCTCTAATAATCATTTGTTTGGCATAGGTTACCGCTTTGTAGGGATAGCTATCAAAGTCACAGGCAATACTATCGACCTGTACGATCTGATTGATATTCCCCGACACGATGCGGTTGTAGTACCCTTTTTCTGCCATGTCCTGATAATATTTGAAAGCCGATTTATCGACAAGGAATAATGCCCTGTTTACGTTGCTCTCGATGGCTTTTTTATCAGGTGAGAGGGTGAAAAACAATTCGTGAAAACGCTTGATATGCTCTCTTGCTTCCACAGGTCTGTTTTGTGTCATATCTTGGGACAAGGCAAGCATTAAGGACTTGCCACC
Source organism: uncultured Dysgonomonas sp. (assembly GCF_900079725.1). NCBI lineage: Bacteria > Pseudomonadati > Bacteroidota > Bacteroidia > Bacteroidales > Dysgonomonadaceae > Dysgonomonas > uncultured Dysgonomonas sp. Next base: position 2,853,717 of record NZ_LT599032.1, on the reverse strand, counting down.
GTCCAATACATAAATACGCTGGCGTTGTGCTTCGGCAAAGTTGTACGACGACCATACCGAGTAACCCGTAATGGCGGCACACATACAGACAAAGACAATCCCGAACAGGCGTATCTGTTTGAATGATGTTTCTATATTTTTTAAACTCTTGAACTCCATGTGTTCGTTTTATTTTGAATTAATAAATGATACAATGTGGCTGTCTATTTTTTCCCCATTAGACGACCGGCTACATTGCCTGCCGCAGCTCCGGCAACACCTCCTGCCATTGCAGTCCCTTTACTCGCCATTGTGTTTACTCCGCGTGTAGCACTACCGCCACCTGCCTGAATAACCCAACCCGCTACGCTCGGAATAGAGAAATATCCTATAATTCCGATGATGAAGAATATGATATATATTCCGTTACTGGCATCCGGCACATAGGACGGATCTCTTAACAGGTCTATATCCATTTGCAGCATGAGAGCCTGAATTTTGGACAGTACTGCCGAGAACAGATCGGAAATGGGGAGCCACAGATACACTGAGATATAGCGGGAAATCCAGTTGGTCAGCGTGGATTGGAAACCGTCATAAACAGAGAGGGCAAAAGCCAACGGTCCTAAGATTGACAGCACCACTAGGAAAAACGTTCGCAGGGTATCAATCGTAAGAGCTGCGGCATTGAACAGTAGTTCGAAGAAATCCCGAATCAGTTGGCGAAACCACATTTTCATATCGTACCAGGTGCGTTCGCCCCACATAGAGATCATTTCGGCAGCATCAGTAATTCCGAGATCTTTCATCTTTTGATCGTACACCTCGTCATCGACCAGCCATGCCTTTCCTTCACGCAGCCTTGCATCGTACTCCAGTTGATCTTTTTCCACTTGCAGGGCATGCACATCTGTCATTTGTGTCTCCAATACGGTATGTGTTCCTTTTACTACAGGTGACATAACAGCGTTGATTGTACCTAGTACAAAAGTCGGAAAGAACATAATGCATAGCCCGATAACAAAAGGTCTTAGCAAGGGATATACGTCTATCGGTTCTGCCCGTGCCAAGGCTTGCCATACACGGGAAGCAACATAAAACAGAGCACCAAGTCCGGCTATCCCTTTGGCAACACCTACCATATCACCACAAAGAGGCATCATATCCTGATACAGATTCCGAAGAAGCTGATGCAGGTTGTCAAAATCTATTGCAAGCAGTATCATGGTTACCAATATCTATCGGATGGATTACCATACAAGCTTTTCACTCTCGCCAAATCGCCTTTCTCCTGACTGCGGATAAAGGAAACGGAGATGCTTTTCTTGGAGAAATAGCGGACAAGATTGCGATGTTCAACCATCTTGGCATGTATCTCATCTATGATTGACATACGCTCGGCATCAGTCATCGAAAGCCCGTTAGAGATGGAAACGACATTCTTTATATCTGCAAGCAGATTGCCACTTTCGTTCAACAGCTTGGCATATCCATTTGATATCGCTTCCAGTTCACTGACACTAAAATTTCTATCGGATAACATCTTGTTGAAGTTGGTAGAATAGATATGCGATATTTCGCTGACCAATTCTACCGTTTCCTTTACTTTGCGTGCATCTTTGATCAGATTGTGTACTGATTCTAATTTGTCGTAATACTGTTTTCCCTGATCGTAGATTTTTTGCATCTCTTTGAAAGAGTTAATCACATTACTGGCTGTTGTAGCCGTTTTGGAAACAGTCAATATATTTTGTGCCAGATTGGAGGGATCAATCACCGTCCATTGTGCTTTTGCCTGATAGGTACATAGCCCCATGAGTGCCATAAGACAGAAAAGTATCTTTTTCATATTCGTTATTTTTTAATTGTTATTACCCGTTTACCGTCCGAAGCCGGAGGCAGCCCTTAGTGCCCTAATTCTCCTGGCGGACATATTCTCCGAAAGCAGAAAGATGTAATATCTCTTGCTCCCGGTCGTAAGTAATTGTGATACGCTCGTACAGTTCAATGTAATGCAGACCAAATACGTTGTAGACCGTACAATCACAGACTACCTGCGGGTTGTTGTAAGTAAGACAGAGCCGGATGCCTCCTTTCTTTCGGGAGATATTGCGATATATTCTTATCGCAGGTGCACCTTCTCTACTTACCCAACGCCCCGTAATCTCCCGCATGGAAAAATCTGTAGAAGTGGAACAAGAATCGGTTATATTACATTGACTGAACATAGCTTTTCGTTTTTTACTTGCGTTTACTTTCTGCTATTTGTTTAATAGCCAACTCAATATTACCATCCGACTCTTCAGTTTTCTGTGCAACTTCCAGCTTCTCCGTTTCTTCCGTTGTGAACGTAAAATACTCTTCCAAACTCACTTCTGTGGCATATACAGCAGACTGAACACCACCTAAACCAAACCAGACTTCCTTGTATTTTCGGTTCGGATTGTTGGACATATTGATGGATAGCACCTGGCTTTTTTCTTTTTCGGTCAGCCCCAAAAGAGCTTGGATGCTATCAAATTTGTTCATGTACTTACGCTGGTCTAGGAGAATCTTGCAGTCGGAGTTGTTGATGATGGATTCCTTAACGATAGGTGATGCAATAATATCATCCACCTCCTGAGTGACAACGATTGCTTCTCCGAAGAATTTTCGAACGGTCTTAAAAAGGTACTTAATATACTCTGCCATACCCTCTTTAGCAATCGCTTTGCCGAGTAGGTCAGCTCCCTTTCGGGAGCTTTCCCCTCTAAGAACCGTACGTGAAAGTTTCCCTTCATACGGCTCAAGCAACTTAAAATTTCTATTTACTAGAAACCAGCTCATTGTTACATCTTTTTAATTGGTCATTCTTTCTGCGACAGCTATCATGCACTAAATAATTCTGCTTTTCCGGGGTGGTTTTCTTTTCAGTAGTACCCCAAGAATCATCTATGTCAATTGGCTCTCCACATAAAGGACATATTCCTTTTTGCTTTTTCCATAGATACAGCAAGGGCTTTGTATCATTGAGATTTTTGAGCATTTTGTACTCTTTTCTCTTTTTGAAGTAAGTATCCCATTCAGGGTCAAATGGATTCGATTCGGCTTTCACTTTCACATAGCGAGTGATCTTTGTATCATACAAGCGTTTAAGGACGATCCTGTCATCTTTTCCTTTCTTCTTGAAATTCGCTACAAAGCACCAGTTTCTGTTTTTGATTCTTGTAAAATACCTGTCCGAAACCCAAGTTCTTCCTTTCTTGGGATGCCTTCTTCTTGCCCATTGCTGCAACTTTTCGTATATCAAGTAATCAGCTTTTCTGAAGGTGTCCGATGCTACACAGTTTTTGTAGTAATTTACCCAACCTACGATTACAGGATTCATTAGCCGTATAAGAGATTCTTGTTTACTGCCCTTGTTGGAATCAATAATTCCTCGGATTTTCTTCATGAATTTCTTTAGACCTTCCTTAGATGGTTTGATCAGAAGTTTACCATTATCGTATTTACGGATGTTATACCCAAGAAAATCAAAGCCTTCGCTTATGTGAGTCATCTTCGTCTTTTCTTCTGAGAGGGTAAGCCCTCTTTCTTGAAGAAACTCTACTACCAATGGTTTGATTTCTTCCAAAGCTTCTTTGGTTCTGCCTGTGATGATAAAATCGTCTGCATAACGTACCAAATGAACTTTTGGATAATAGGTTGTTGTTCTGTTTACGAACTTTTTATGATACTTCTTTGCAAGCATAACTTGCAATCCATCCAAAGTCATATTAGCCAGAGTTGGAGAAATAATCCCCCCTTGAGGTGTTCCTTCGTTTGTCGGAAACAGTTCTTTATTGAACACAAAGCCACATTTAAGCCATTTCTTTAACATCAGCTTATCCATTGGAATATTGTTGATGAGCCAGTCATGGCTGATATGGTCAAAGCATCCTTTAATATCTCCTTCCATAATCCATTCGGGAGAGGTTCTCTTTGCCAATACACAGAAACATTGTTCTCTTGCATCAGCAGTACTTCTTCCTTTACGGAATCCGTAAGAATTACTGTCTGCCGTGGTTTCAGCAACAGGCTCTAATGCCAGCAGATATAATGCTTGCATTGCTCTGTCCTTCATTGTAGGAATACCAAGAGGTCTTAATTTTCCATTACTCTTTTTAATATGTATCCGTCTTAGCGGTTGGGGAGTGTACCCTCGTCTTTTCAGATCACTGATTGCCTGAAATTTAGCATTTGGAGTTGACCATGTTGCACGATCTACTCCCGCAGTTCGACTGCCTTTATTAGATGTAACACGTTTTACAGCCAATGCTTTGGCATAAAACGAATGCGTCAGCGTCCACTGCAAAGCTTTCACTCTGCCGTATCTGCCTTCTTTCTGAGCTTTTACAATACGCGCCTGTAGCTTATCAACCGCAATTTGGCACTTGTCCCAATCAATATCGAGCCAAGTGTTCCACTGTTGGTCAGTAGATGCACACGATGTTTTAATGTCGTTCATTTGCTTTTCTTCTTTAAATAAGTTCTAAAAGTTTCTTGTAAAAAAGTCACCTTGCGGAAGTCTGCCCACTTTCGTGTGAGGCGATGTTTCAACCTCTATCCATCCCATTACAGAATGGCATTCGCTTTTTCCACATTCCTATACCCGCATCCCATTCGGCGTTCCTTACGGTCGGCTTACCTACCAATGGTAGGAGAAATACGGGCTTACCATGTTCCCTATAAGTGACAAATGAATGGGTTAGAATCCGTCTATCCGCCGGCAGTGCTTATGTTCGTGTAACCTTAGCGTGGAGAAGGTTAGCCGACTGCATCCCTTTTGGGTTAGAGCCCAGCATCATTAGCGGCTCATTCGAAGTTACGACGTTTATCAACGGTTCACATTACATTATTCATACCATTCAGCCTAGCTCCCAGAGCGTATAATGCTTACACTCGTTGTCATCCCCTCACGGTTCAGACTCCTCCTTTCGGAAGGGCTTCATTGTCAGGACAGCTCTCATACGAATTCATTACTTACTATCGCACGTGCCCTAGGCTACTGTTGACGAAACAACAGGTTCAATCAGATTATTACTCGCTAGTAATAGCTGTTGAACAATCACTCACAAGACTTACATGTCACAGCCATGCTTCTTCAATCAATATCATCTTTCTGATTCCCTGTAAGCGACGCATTTTATTGATGAAAACTTCCATAATGATAATCGTTACGATAGGAAACAATATTTTGTGATCCTTAATCGCATCTATTTCAAAGACAATGAATCGTTTAGATAGTAAATCGAGTTGTTTTTCAGAGTTCAACAGGAAATCATATTCACCACCCTTATAATAGGGTTCAAGCACATTGAGGAAGTTGGCTAAGTCAAAATCTTTCTCCCGTACCCGTTTGGCATCGAGGATAGCAGCATAGTCCAATTTGACAAACTCGTAGAAGGTATTGAACGACGGCAGAACAGATTCGTCTATTTTGATACGTTCTATATACAAGCTCACGGCATTGGAAAGAGCTACCTCTTCCGAACGTGTGGGAGGTTCATTATCCCGCTTCCATAAAGTCATTATCAGGGTTTTGATGCTTTCTCTTTTCTCGATATCAAAGACCCCATCGTCGGTATAAAATGGATTAAATGAGATGGGATTTTTTTCCGTATATGTAAAATACACTCCATCTTCTCCATTGGTACGACGGTTGATGAAATTGCAAAGTCCCTGATAGGAGTTCCCCGTATCCACAAGCACGATGTGCGTGTCGAGTAGGTCGGGGGCATTACTGCCCCTTTCCCCTCTAAGAACCGTACGTGAGAGTTTCCCCTCATACGGCTCAAGCAATTCAAAATTTCTATTATGAAACCGGCTCATTTCTTCTATTTTTAAGTAATACACTTCTGCGACAACTATCATGTACTAGAGTTCTTTTGATATGGTTTTCTATGGTTTGTTCCATGATACTCCATTCTTTCTCTCTGTTTATTAAATTCTCGCAAATTGGACAAATACGGTTTTGTTTTTCCCAGATATATAGGAGTGACCTTCTGCCTTTAAGGGTGTTGAGCATCTGATAAGTTTCTCTTTTATCAAAATATTCAGCCCACTCTGAGTCATATGGATTAGCCTCTGATCTAATCTTCACATAGGATTCTGTTTTTGTATTGGTTAGTCGCTTTAACGAGAAGTACTCACCATTCTTTTTACGACTATCACTTACTGAAAAAGTCCAGCTTCTACCATTTACCCTATGATAGTATTTATTGGCAACCCAATATTTTCCTTTAGCATTATGTCGTCTTTTCGACCACCTCCATAGTTTTCTGAAAATTTCAAAATCTGCTCTACCGAATATTTCTGATGCTATACTATATTTATAATAGTTAGCCCAACCTATAAGCATCGGGTTTAAAAGTCTTATAATTGTCTCTTGTTTCGCCATTTTATTTGTTTCAATAATATGTCGAACCTTATCCAAAAAGACTTTTACCTTTTCTTTTGATGGTCTCACAAGCATTGTTCCGTTATACTTTCTGAAGTTGAATCCAAGAAAATCAAAACCATCATCAATATGAGTAATCTTCGTTTTCTCTTCAGATAGGGTAAGTCCCCTTACTGCGAGAAACTCTTTTAATAATGGCATGATTTCAGATTCCAATACACTTCTGTCTTCGCTTGTTATGATGAAGTCATCAGCATATCGAACAAGATTGACCTTTGGGTGATATTTTTTATTCCTTTCACCTTTGATTCTTCTTGCTTTATACTTCTGTGCAAGTAGTTCTTGTAGACCATCTAAGGTCATATTAGCAAGTGTTGGAGATATGATACCACCTTGTGGCGTACCCTCGTCTGTCGGGAACAACATTTTATTAAAGACAAATCCTGCTTTTAACCATTTCTTTAGCATAACCTTATCCATTGGGATATTTTCCAGAAGCCATTCATGGCTGATATGGTCAAAACAACCTTTTATATCTCCTTCCAATATCCACTTAGGACAATAATCTTTTGCCAAATCAATAAAACATTGTTTCATAGCATCCTGCGTGCTTCTTCCTTTGCGGAAACCATACGAATGGTTATCAGCAGTTGTTTCAGCCACAGGGTCTAATGCCATGAGATATAATGCTTGCATTGCTCTGTCTTTCATTGTTGGAATTCCTAACGGGCGTAGTTTTCCATTACTCTTTTTAATATGTACTCTTCTTAATGGTTGCGGAGAATATCCCCGTCTTTTCAATTCAGTAATCGCATTTGCCTTGGCTATTGGGGTATTCAAAATTTTACCATCTACCCCAGCCGTAGCTTTTCCTTTATTAGAAGACACTCTTTTTACAGCCAATGCTTTAGCATAAAAAGAGTGAGTAAGCACCCACTGTAAGGCTTTCACCTTATTGTGTTTACTTTCCTTTTGAGCCTTTACAATACGTGCTTGTAGCTTCTTAACCTCACGTTCACACTTATTCCATTCAATGGATTCCCATGCGATTGATTTTGTTCGGTCAGTTGATGCACACGATGTTTTACTTTCGTTCATTTGCTTTTCTACTTTAAAAAGTTCTAAAAGTTTCTTGTAAAGAATTACCTTATGTAGAAGTCTGCCCACTTTCGTGTGAGGTAACGTTTAAACCTCTATCCACTTCATTACAAAGTGGCATTCGCTTTTTCTACTATCCCATATCCGCACCTCTATCAGCTTGCCTTACGGCTCACTTTCCTAAGTAAATAGGAGAAGTACGGGTTTTCCGAGTTCTGCATAAGTAACACGAACGGGTTAGGCTCTGTCTATCCACCGGCAGCTCTCATATTCGTGTAATCCCACAAGGGAGAGGATTATCCTGGCTGCGTACCTTTTGGTTCAAGCTTATCAGCATTCTTTAGCTTGTTCTTTTCGTAACGATGTTTATTGACAGTTCACATTTGTTAGCCATACCATTCAGCCTCGCCCCCAGAGCATATAATGCTTACGCTCGTTGTCTTTCCCTCACGGTTCCGACTCCTCCTTTCGGAAGGGTTACTTTCTCAGGATAGCTTCGTACAAAACAATTACTCATAATGCACGTATCCTTAGGCTACTATTGACGAAACAATAGGTTTAATCTTGTTGTTAAACAATTACTTATGCAACTTCTCGTCGCACGCCCTGTTCCCAATATTGGCGACACATATGATTGGTAAAAAAGGATTTACCACTACCTGAAGGCCCCAAGATAAACTTGTTGCGGTTCGTGATAATCCCTTGCTTCATGGGCAGGTCGGAAATATCCACATGAATGGGTTTTCCGCTTACCCGATCTGCCATCTTGATACCGAAAGGTGAAGGAGAACTCTTGTAGTTTGTTTCCTCTGTGAAGAAGCATAATGCAGGTTCTATAAATGTGTAGAAACTTTCTTCACTCGGAAAATCACCCGCATTACCCGGCATCGCAGCCCAATAGAGTGTAGCGACATCGACTGTATTGTGTCGTGGTTTACACTCCATAAGAGCTAATTGGCTACCCACATCGTTACGGATATTTTTGAGTTCTTCCGCATCGTCAGACCATGCCATCACATTGAAGTGTGCCCTGACAGAAGTAAGCCCGAAACTATGGGCTTCATTCAGGTACTTGTCGATCCACTCTTTATTGATTTGGTTTCCACGACTGTACTTCGATAAGGATTGCATATTGCGGGCAGATTTTTCAAATTGCCGCAGGTTATCTGCCGAATCGTCCAAGAAGATGTATTGATTATATACATGATCACAAGACAACAATAATCCCACAGGAGATGCAAACGACAGACGGCAATCACTACGATCGGTAGATAGCTTTTCGTATCGCATATCTGTTCCGACTGTTCCGGGCAAGTCTTCCACATCCGAAATGGTATGCAAGCATACTGTTTTATCTCCGATACGTAAGCCATCTGTTCCCAACTCCAAGTCTTTTAAACAAGTCGTATCTTCGAGGGACAGGGCAAAGTATTTTTCAATCAGCCCCGCTTCTTTTTCCGTTCCTGTTATCTCGTCTGAAGCAATACGCGTCAGCGTAATAAATCCCGAATCATTCAAAATTCGCTCAAACTGCCCGACTGCCTCCATAAATCGCAATGCTGTTTCTTTATTGACCTCTTTGGGGATGATGTTTCCTCGACAGAGCGATGAAAAATTACTTTGCATCCGCATTCTATCTTTGGTCGTTTTGGTCAAAAACAAAAAGCAAGTATGGTTCAGAAAAGGACGTTCGTTGAAGTGACGTTCGAATGAGCGGGATAGAAAACTCATATCCTCTTTATCGGTAGCAGGCTTGTAGTTCTCTTTGACGAACCAATCTTGCTTATGGATAATTGAGTAATTGGGCAAAACCTTAATGGCTTTCGTCCAAGCCGAATGTATGGCTTCGTATTCGGTATTTGTTACAGTGAACAGTTCCGGCAGATCCACACGGTAGGCTATCGTTATATCCGCATCTTTGCTGATAATGCAGTCGCGTTCAACCGAAAGCAAAGGAAATTTACTTTCGATGGTAGCTGCTTTTAGTGTATTACGCATTCCATACCTCCTTCTTTTTACGGTATTGAAACAAGCGACGAGAGTTTCTGCGGTTGATCAGAAAACGGGGATGTTGCCGTTTGGCGAGCAACTTCATGAGCCCATGTTCTCCATATTTTGTATTCAGGTTAAAAGTCAGCCATACCAGTACAGAAGCAGTAATAATACCGAAACCGATACATATCCACTGATCTACTCCTGCCATATACATAACTACAAATACGATGAATACAGCCAGTAGACCACCTGCGAAGATGAAAAGATATTGTGCTTTCAAACCCTTAAATTCCACGCTCTTGCCAATGCCCTTGTTAATATTATACTCCATTCCGTATCGTTTTTGAAATGGATTAAAGGAAGAAAGAGCGTAGAATAGTGGCGGCTACGATAAGGAAAATACACGCACCGAACCACGAAGCAGCAGTTTTAGAGGTGTCCGGATCACCTGATGAGAATTTGTTATAGACTTTTATACCTCCGATCAGACCGACAACGGCTCCAATGGCATAGATGAGTTTTGTTCCCGGATCGAAATACGATGTTACCATATTGGTAGCTTCGGTAATACCTCCGATACCGTTACCTTGTGCGAATACAGATGATACAGCAACCATGATGAAGGCTGCTGACAAAAGAAATTTTTTCTTTGTCATACGTTTTTTGATTAATAGTACAGGGGGTGGAATAGTCCCCTGTACTGAATGAATAATGTTGTTTAACTTTGATTTTTTAGTGGGGGTCGCAGACCCTTTTGTTTGGCTGACGCACATTCACGCTAACCATAATCTCGCTCTTTCATATTTTTACTTTTTTTGTTTTACATATTGCGTACATTAAAATCAGTCGGAGCTTTGACGATCGGCTCCACTATTTCTTCTGCTTCTCTTTGTTTACGTTGGAAGGCTGAGAAGTAATCGTCCATAAGCGACGAAACGATCACTTTCTTTTTGGGCTTACCCGATACAACCTGTTCAAACATATCCGTCTTGCGTATCTCGACCAATACCCGTCCGGCTTCTTCTTTTTCTTCGGATGTTGCATTGTCGGGTGTCTCCACCGTTCGCATCATACTCGCCAAATTATTGAAGTCAAGCCCCGATGCCATTGAAACCCCGGCTCTCCCTTCAGTATCTTCTTCTGTTTCCTCTTCGTCTATTTCTTCTGAATCATTGTCAGGCTCAAATTCGGGGGGAGTGTTCTCAATCTCTAAATTGATCTCATTTGAATCTTTGTCTGATAAATCATCATTCGAAAAGACTTCATCGAGTTTATCCAAAGGGATTGTCGCCGAGGTTCTTCTTTCTTCTTCCTCGACAAATATAGAAGCATTTTCTTTCTCTTTTTCGTTATTAATCAGAGTGGTAGCTTCTGTCCGGGATTGTCTAAGGTCAAATTTGCTTTTGCCGATAATATCCTCCTTTGGTGCTGCACGAAACAGATTGAAAGCAGGCTTTTTCGATGCATTCTTTTTCCGTTTGAGTATCCGCTCTCGAAGCAAGTAGAAAACGACAAACAATATGTACAGTAGGATCGCTGAAATAATGTATTCTTTCATGACTAAAATATATCCGTGTTCTTTTTACGATATAGTTCAGTAATCTCGTTTTGGTAGGTATCAAAATGATGCTCCAATACATTGTTTAGATAATCGAACAAGGTATAATCGTTCTCACCGATAACTTGTACAATCTTCATAATACGTTCGTGGAACTCTTTTCGGATGTAAACAGTCTTCCCACTACGGCTTTTTATTTCCGTTTTTTGGAAAAAACAAGCTTCATATTGTTCAACTGTTGTTGGGACAGCCACATTAGCAGTCTTACAAAGAATCGTTTTGCGATTAATTTTTCTCTTTTTCATATTTTTATTTTTTGATTTATATCAGATCGCCACGCTCCTGACGATATAATTGGTTGATTTCTTCTTTATTCTGATTGAGATGCTCCTCCAGCACAGTATCTATATAGCCACCAAGTGTTACTTCATTTCCCGATTCAACTAATGTCCGGACCAATCTTACAATAAGTGAATGAATACGATGACTGATATAAACACACTGCCTAGTTTTGATTTCGTTGCGTTTCAGAAATGTTTCTTTAAAGCCTGCCGATTGTTGCCCCCGTTTACGACGAGAGACTGATTCTCTTACCTCTGGCGGTGGATGGTTCGCAATATCTTCTTGTTCGGACAGAACCTTCTCTTCCGATATTGGCTCTGATTCCGATGGGGGCAGAATATCTCGGTTGTCGGGCTTGATTTGCCCGATGATAAAATCGGCATCAAACGTCGATGTATCTACTTTTTTAGCCATCGCACATTATTTTAGCAACTCCAACATTTCATTACTAAGAGTATCTATATTGCTGCCCTTGACCAGTGATTTATCTGCAGGAAATAAGGTTGAACGGAACAAAGCTTTGTGGTTGACAGATTGCTCCTTTCGGAAACGCTTACTGTCGGGGATAAAGGTCTGGAGCACAGAAAATCCTAATTCATTAATTACTCCCTCATAGACCTCATACAATTCAGATTTTTCTCGACCATCCACCATATTCCAGAGTAAATGCATGGCTTTAATATTCGACTTGCCGGAGTTGAGAATATTATCTCTTACCGCTATCATATAATTAAGGGTACTCTCCATCACCACACGGTCAGCAGCGATAGGTGCAATAATATAATCCATGCTGGCAAGAGCCAAAACTAGATCGCGATTATTCATCGTTCCGGGTAAATCGAAGAACACAAAATCATATTCAGCGTTTTCACAAAGGGTATCGGCATCATTCAATGCCTTTTCTGTACTACTCTCGATTACGGGATATGCTTTCTTTTGATCCAAACGGATAAACTGTTCGTACAACATCCCTTTGTAGTATTCGTCATTTTCGCACATCTTAAAATCCCGTTCTCGCATTTGAGATATTGAGTGTTGCGGATAGTCACAATCTATCACTGCCACATTGTAGCCTTTTACATAATGGAGATAAGAAGCTATCAGAACAGTAAGAGTTGTTTTTCCTGCTCCTCCTTTTTGTGTACTGAATGCAACATACTTCACTTCATTTTTACTTTCATCCTTTTTCATAACATCATTTGTTTTAGTTTTTAAATATTTATTTGTTCGTATCTCTACTGCGAAACATCTTTAATTCATTATTTTTTTATGGTTCCAGATAAATGCTGCTTCATTGTGATACATTTTTGATTTATTGCTTTTGTTTTTCTTTCAATATTTCCTTTTTCAATTTTCTTCTTTTTTGAAAAACTACGACACTACTTCTGTACGACATCACTGTTTTAAGACTGTACGAAATCGACTTCTAGACTTCTCGTTTATTTTAGAATTTATCTAAGAAAATATTTACAAAAACAGATATTCAATAATCTTCTGACAGCAAATAAAATCTATATTTCTCATACTTGCAGTATGTTTTTGAGAGGTGGCGGCTTGTGTCCGGGATTGTCTATACTTATTGATTTTCAGTTGATTATTTTAGATTATAACTTTACTGCATGAAACGTTATGGGGTATTCATGTCTCTTTTAAATAGAGTTCCGACACTCATAAATTGCCTGACAGGAATCAGGCTTATATCCCGAATTTTTCGGGATAGGATGATGCCCTCTATGGGCAAAAAGTATTTGCATTTGGGCAAATAGCAAGGTATGTTGAGTGCATCGCAAAATGAATTTTGCAGCACACAACCCTTGCTCTTCCAGAGGGGTATTTTCCTCTCCGAAGTCGGGAAAAATAAAGACGGCATGGACCGTCCATAGCGTTCATAAACCACTCAAAAAAATCAATGTTATGAACGAAGAAAAAAGGAATCCCCAAAATCGGGGAAAAGGAGGTAGACCCCCGAAGAACGACCCGGCAAAGCATCGGCTGACAGTGAACCTGACAGATGAACAACACGCCGGATTCCTTGCCCTGTACGAGCAGTCAGGCGTACAATCCTTGTCCGGGTTTATCGCTGCCCGCATCTTTGGGGATGAATTTCGTGTAGTGAAAACCGATGCCTCGGCAGTAGAATTTATTGCAAAGCTCACTGCTTTACACTCACAAATACGAAGTATTGGAGTCAATTACAATCAAGTTGTAAAGGAGTTACATTCCAATTTTGGAGAGAAAAAAGCCTTGGCATTACTCTATAAATTGGAAAATGCGACCATTGAACTGGCTGGAATCGGGCACGAAGTGTTACAGTTGTGCGAACAATTTAAGGCTAAACATCTTTAAAAATGGTTGCCAAATTTAGCCACGGAAGCAGTTTATATGGTGCACTTACCTACAATCAAAAGAAGGTAGACGAAGGTTTAGGTAAAGTTTTGGCTACTAATTTACTCATCGAACCTACCAATGGAGTCTTCAATGTATCCGATTGTATGCAAGATTTTGAACGATTTATGCCTTCACATATCCGGACATCGAAACCTGTTATCCACATTTCGTTGAACCCACATCCGGACGATAAACTGACCGATAATCAGCTTGCCGACATCGGGCGTGAGTATATGGAACGGTTCGGATATGGCGGACAACCCTACATGATTTTCAAACATGAGGACATTGGCAGGGAACATATACACGTGCGCCCATAAGGGTATATAATAAATGTATTGGTAGCGCGATACCAGACACGAGTTTACAAGTCTGTCATCAACCGGCTTATCTGGCGGGGAAACCCAAAGGGGAGTGTAGCATGCCGGCAAATCCATAAGTCAACTAATCGTCATGTTGCGACTGAATGGGAAGATGAAATGATAAGTATGAGGATAAAATCCGTATTGATTAAACGATAGCCTGAGCGGACAAATGCGGGTCTATGACGAAAGACGGTTACTGGCGTCATATTGTGATACTCCGTTATCATGTGGACATAGTGGAAGCGTAAACTAATCACAACGCAATTGCAGTAAGCAATAAAAGGTGGATGTCGTATCCGACAACTTATCGAGCTATAGTTATTATATGTCTAAATGGGGATTGCCTAACCCAAAATGCCAGTTGTAAGGCTATAAGGTTTCAGACCTTTGAATATTTGGCATGGCAACGGAGTCTCCGTAGTAGTCCGAGCAAGGGAAAGCCTTGTACATGGCAAAGGGAGACAGCTAATATTTTTTAATACAATTAACGGAAAATGTGTGAGACATTATGAGAGATCCAGAAAGAGTATTAAACAGTCTGGCGAAGCAAAGTAAAATCGCAATGTATAGATTTGAAAGGCTATATCGGATTCTGTTCAATAAGGAAATATATTATGTTGCCTACCAAAAGCTATATGCAAAGGAAGGTAACATGACTCCTGGTGTTGATGGCAAAACTATTGACGAGATGAGTATATCCCGTATTGAACAATTGATTGAATTGCTCAAAAGTGAGCAGTATCAGCCTGTATCATCAAAACGGATTTATATTCCGAAGAAAAACGGAACAAAACGCCCTTTGGGGATACCTTCTTTTGATGATAAACTGGTGCAGGAAGTCATTCGTATGATTTTGGAGGCAATCTATGAAGGCAGCTTTGAGAGTTGTTCTCATGGATTCAGACCAAACAGAGGATGCCATACAGCACTATCCCGTATCAAGGATACTTTCACTGGTTCCAAATGGTTTGTTGAAGGAGATATAAAAGGATTCTTTGATAATATCGATCATGATATTTTGATAAGAATACTTGAAGAAAGAATTTCTGACAACAGATTCATTCGGTTAATCAGAAAGTTTCTGAATGCGGGATACATCGAGGAATGGATATTTCACAGAACATACAGCGGAACACCACAGGGTGGAATTATCAGCCCAATATTGGCTAATATCTATCTTGATAAGTTCGACAAGTATATGAATGAATATATCCAAAACTTTAATGAAGGCAAAAAACGCAAACCCGATACAGTTTATTCAAAATATGCACTGAGAAAAATCAGAGCCGAGCGAAAACTTAAAACTGAAACAGATGAAAAGAAACGGGAGTTCTATCTGAATCGCATCAATGAATGCTGTAAAGCCCGTAATAACCACCCAAGTTTGGATGAAATGGATAGTAGTTACAGAAGATTGAAATATACCCGGTATGCAGATGACTTTTTGATTGGGATAATCGGAAGTAAGGCAGATTGTGTGAAAGTCAAGAAAGATATCAAAGATTTTCTTGAAGAAAAACTCAAACTTGAATTATCCGATGAGAAAACATTGATAACCAACACAAAGAAGAATGCAAAATTCCTCGGATATGAAATCGGAATCTACAAAACAGATCAAACAAAACGGATTGGTAAGGGTACCGCTCAAAGATATTACAGGTCAAAAGTCTTTTTAAAACTATCTATGGATACAATGAAAAAGAAACTCTTCGAATATGACGCTATTAAACTGACTTATCATAATGGGAAAGAGAGATGGCATCCCAAGGCAAGACCTTGTATGAAGAACAATGATGACTTAGAAATACTCTGCCAGTACAACGGTGAAATACGAGGCTTTTACAACTATTATTCATTGGCGAATAACAGCTATACTATTGATTCTTTTTATAATATCATGGAATACAGTATGTACAAAACCTATGCTTGCAAATATAAATCATCAGTTCGTAAGATTCTTCGAAAATACAGTAAAAACGGAGAATTTGGGATTGATTATATGAAAAAGAATGGGAAAGCAGTACGATGCGAATTTTATCATGACGGTTTTAAGCGGAAGCCTTTAAGTAGAATTAAGTTCAATGATGATCAACCGCTTATTAAAATCACAAGAACGAGCCTAATCGATAGGATAAAAGCTAATAAATGTGAGATATGCGGAACAGAATCGGTATTGTCGATGCATCATGTGAAAAAGCTCAAAGATCTACAAGGAAAAAAGATCTGGGAAAAACACATGATTGCCCGCAGGCGAAAAACCATTGCGGTGTGCCACGATTGTCATTGGAAGATTCATACAGGGAGGTTAGACTGATAATATTAGTGGAGAGCCGGATACGTCGAAAGGTGTAAGTCCGGTTCGGGGGCGAGTACTTGGAAACCTAGCATAGAAATATGTAAAGGCGCTGGGTACTTAGCCTACATTGTTTCGACCCGTGTATGCACCGATGGTTCGATAATCAGCGACAGCAAAAATTACGAACGCAGCAGAAAGATTACAGACCTTTTGGAGCAAAAATACGGTCTGCACTCCAAAGAGAAAAATCAAGGCGAGGCATGGCAACTTACTCCAATAGACGTTAGCCAGGGGAACTTAAAGAAACAGGTGGCAAACGTCATCAAACCGCTCTCGGAGATGTATTGCTTTCAGACTTTAGGAGAATATCGTGCTTTACTCTCCATCTATAATATAGGAGTGGAGGAAATCAAAGGAGAAAATAAGGGCAGGGTGTATCGGGGATTGGTTTATTCAGCGTTGAATAATGAAGGTAAGCGTGTCGGAGCTCCTTTGAAATCCTCCCTATTCGGTAAAGATCTTGGTTTAGATAGATTAGAAAAACGATTTGACAAGTCAAAAGAAACAATCAAAGCCACAGGCATAACCAAACAAACCCGTGCTAATGTTTCTGCGTCCTTTGCAAATACCCGTACAGAGAGCGAGTTTCGAGCGGCTTTGCGGGAAAAAGGTATTGATCTTGTATTACGTCGCAACGATGAAGGACGCATCTACGGGGCTACATTTATCGACCATAACCAACGGGCGGTTCTTAATGGTTCTCGTTTAGGTAAAGAGTTTTCGGCGAATGTTCTTAACGAACGCTTTGTGGATAATCCACCTCGCGGATATATACAAGCTCCAGTACCGAAACATTCCGATAATCAGCACACAACGACCAATCTGCAACTACAATCTGCACCTTCCGAAACGAATGAAGCGGTAGGGAGCTTATTCTCTGTCTTTACTCCCGAAGTTGCGGGAACAGACAACAAACAGCCGACCTTGAAGCGTAAGAAAAAGAAGAAACGCAGGTACGGGAGGCAACAGTAAATTTAGAATTCTAACAATTTAAAAATAATGATTATGTCACAAGAAGATGATTTGAGAGGACTTGCTAAAGTCATGGAGTTTATGAGGGCGATCAGTATTTTATTCGTTCTAATGAATATTTATTGGTTCTGCTATCAGGCAATACACGAGTGGGGAATCAATATAGGAGTGGTAGATAAAATTCTAATGAATTTTAATCGTACCGCAGGATTATTCAATTCAATCCTGTGGACGAAAATATTTTCTGTGATTTTTCTTGCTCTTTCCTGTCTGGGAACAAAGGGTGTAAAGGAAGAAAAAATCACATGGAATCATATCTACGTATGTCTTGTATTGGGATTTGTGTTCTTCTTTTTGAACTGGTGGCTTCTTTATCTGCCACTTCCTAAAATAGCTAATGCAGGTTTTTACATTTTTACTATTTCTGTTGGTTATATTTTATTATTGATGGCAGGTACATGGATGAGCCGTTTACTTAAAAATAATTTGATGGATGATCCATTCAATTACGAAAACGAATCCTTTATGCAGGAAACCAAGCTGATGGTGAATGATTATTCGATAAATCTGCCAACGAAATTCTGGTACAAAAAGAAGCAATGGAAAGGATGGATAAATGTAGTGAATCCGTTTCGGGCAGCTATTGTATTAGGTACTCCGGGTTCAGGTAAGAGTTATGCCGTTGTAAACCAATTCATAAAACAGCAGATTGAGAAAGGTTATACAGGTTATATTTACGATTTTAAGTTTCCAGACCTTTCTACTATTGCCTATAACCACTTGTTAAACAATAGAGAAGGTTACGAGAAAGTACCTACTTTTTATGTGATAAATTTTGATGATCCTTCCCGTTCACATCGTTGCAATCCGATTAACCCTTCTTTTATGGATGACATCTCGGATGCTTATGAGAGTGCATACACGATAATGTTAAATTTGAATCGGACGTGGGTGCAAAAACAAGGAGACTTCTTTGTGGAATCTCCAATTATCCTATTCGCTGCAATTATCTGGTACTTGCGAATTTATAAGGACGGAAGGTATTGTACATTTCCTCATGCCATAGAATTTTTGAATAAAAGCTATGAAGATATTTTTCCGATTTTGACTTCATATCCCGACCTTGAGAATTACCTTTCTCCTTTCATGGATGCGTGGAAATCCGGTGCTGCGGATCAGTTGCAAGGGCAGATAGCTTCGGCGAAAATTCCGCTTTCGAGGATGATTTCGCCACAGCTTTATTGGGTAATGTCGGGCGATGAATTTACCCTTGATATTAACAACCCGGACGACCCGAAGATGTTGGTGGTAGGCAATAACCCCGATAGGCAAAATATTTATGGTGCGGCACTCGGATTGTATAATTCCCGTATCGTGAAGTTGATTAACAAAAAGGGGCAGCTTAAATCTTCGGTTATCATTGATGAGCTACCTACGATTTACTTCAAGGGGTTAGATAATCTGATAGCGACAGCACGAAGCAACAAGGTTGCCGTATTGCTCGGCTTTCAGGACTTTTCGCAATTGAAACGTGATTATGGGGACAAGGAAGCAGCAGTGGTAATGAATACAGTCGGGAATATATTTTCGGGTCAGGTGGTCGGAGATACGGCAAAAACATTGTCAGAGCGTTTTGGAAAAGTGTTGCAGAAACGCAAGTCTATGACCATTAACCGCAACGATAAATCGACATCCATTTCTACGCAATTGGATAGTTTGATTCCTGCGTCGAAAATAAGTAACTTAACACAGGGTATGTTTGTGGGAGCGATAGCAGATAACTTTGATGAGCGAATAGAACAAAAGATTTTTCATAGTGAAATCGTTGTCGATAATGAGCGGGTAGCCGCTGAAACGAAAGCGTACAAGAAAATACCCGTTATCACCAACTTTATAGATGAGGACGGTGTAAACCGTATAAAAGAAATGATTAAGGAGAATTACGACCGCATTAAAGCAGAAGCCAAACAGATTGTGGTTGATGAGTTGGAGCGTATTCGTAATGATGAAAATTTGAGGCATTTGTTACCGAAAGAGGAATAACACACTCTTCAGATTATTTGCGGGTATCTACCTTATATGTTGATAAATAATATATTATTTTTAAGGATATGCCCGTAATTTTACGACCTTTGTAGCAAATCGCTATATATGAAAAAGGTTGTTAAAAAATGGTTTAAGATATTGATTTGCAAAATAAGGTCGTTATTTGCTCAATTGACAGTATTCCTGATTAAAAAACTAAGCGAATTTGAACTTGCCTTAAGCCGTTATACTCAGAATGCTAATCTCAATGGATATGAGGACTTGACACCAACAAATAATGGTGATGAAGATAGGCAGTATTCTGCTGCATTGGAATGGGCATTGGAGAATCAAAACATAAAAAACATAGCCTTAACGGGAGCGTATGGTTCCGGTAAAAGTAGTATTATTAGTACCTTTCAAAAAGAGCATAGGGGATACCACTACTTGAACATATCGCTTGCTTCCTTTACTGATAATGCAATAAGACAAGATGAGCCTGAATTGGAAAATGATTCTGGAAATACCGATAAAAACATTGATAGGCTTATCGAACTAAGCATTTTACAACAAATGTTTTATCATGTAAGGCATAAAAAAATACCTGATTCTCGTTTCAAACGAATTAAAAGTATAGGGAAAAAAGGACTTCTATTTAAATCATTATCTCTAATTGTTTGGATTTTGGCTTTGATTGTATTTTTTAAACCAAAATTTATCCAAGACACAGAAATATGGCAACAACTGGATTTATCAAGTCCTATTATTACATATATCTCACTATCAATTGTTATTATAGGAATCGGGATGATTATTGCGAAATCTATCCGAATAGCGAATAACTCAAAATTAAATAAGCTCAACGTTCAGAGTGGAGAGATAGAAATAAGTAAGGATATTGATTCTTCCATCCTTAATAAGCATTTAGACGAAATTTTATACTTCTTTGAAGTAACGGACTACAATGTCGTTATCATTGAGGATTTAGACAGGTTTAATAACACCGAGATATTCACAAAACTTCGGGAATTAAATATTTTGATAAATAGTTCCCGACAAATAAACCGACGGGTTGTTTTCCTTTACGCCATTAAGGATGACATGTTCCATGATAAAAATCGAACAAAATTCTTTGATTTTATTATCCCTGTGATTCCTGTTATAAATACATCCAATTCAGGGGACATGCTTCACAGAATGTTGAAGCAAGACGATTCGCAGGACGAAAATAAACTATCAACAGATTTTATCGATGATGTATCTATGTATATAGATGACATGAGGTTACTGAAAAATATCTGCAACGAATACACTGTGTATAAATGCAAGTTAAGTTCTAAATTAAACCCAGACTATCTGTTGGCAATGATTATATACAAAAATTTGTATCCATCTGATTTTGTTGATTTACACAATGGAAAAGGTAAAGTTTGTGATATTTTTTCAAGTAAAACAGCACTAATCAAAGGTAAAATTGATACAATTGACAAAGAGATACAAGGATGTAGGCGTAGAATAGAGCAGATAGAAAGTTTGTGGACTAAAGACATACAAGAATTGCGAGCAATTTATATTGAAGCCATACGCTTAAAAATATCTAATGCCATATCACTGAATATAGACAATAGCCAATGCCAATTTTCGGAATTGCGGAAAGATGACTTTTTTGAAATTCTCTCTCAAAGTGAAGAAAAGATAAAATATTATTATACCCAATATTATAATTACAATAATTCACGTACAGAGGTGAGCGAATCATCATTCACGTTCAGTGATATTGAAAATAGCATTGATTCTGAAATGACTTATGGAGAAAGAGAAGAATTAATTCTTGATAGAGACAACGGAAAAATAGAGAACCTAAAAAAGCGAATAGAAGAATTGAAGAAGGAAAAGGCCGATATAAAATATTGGACTTTACAACAAATTGCTGAGAATATAGATATTACCGATTCTTTCGAAAAAATAAAAGATGATAAATTGATTATTTACCTGATTCGCAACGGATACATCAACGAGAATTATCATGACTATATTTCATACTTCCATGAAGGCCTGATGACACGGGATGACAAAGAATTTTTGTTCAGTATTAGAAATCGTGAGTTTTTGCCATTTGACTTTAAATTGACGAAAATAGAGAATCTAATTAAAAAAATCCGGGCAAAAGAATTTGAATCAAAAGAAGTACTGAACTATTCACTAATAGACCACATACTTCCCCAAAAGTATGAATATGATGACCAATATGGAAGTCTATTAAAGCAATTGTGTAGCAAAAACAAAGTATCAATTTCATTTATTGACGGATTTTTAGATAATGGATTGCATATAGATTTGTTTATCACAGATATTTGTAAAGCGTGGACTACCTTTTGGGATTTTATCATCTTAGAATCCGGCTATTCTGATGAGAGAAAGGATAAATATCTAAAATTGATGATAGAATGCATGGATATTAGCGCGATAAAAAAACAAAATGCAAATCGAGGTATTGCTGGTTATTTGCAACATAAGAAAAATTTTGTCAGTGTATTTGATAATGAGCCTAAAATCCAAGAAGTACTGAAAAACCTAAATGTCAAGTTTGAGAACTTAGAAATTCAGGGAGCGACAAATCAACTGCTTGATTTTATTTATGAAAATGATTTGTATAAAATCAATAAAGAAATGATTGCTCTTTTCATCGGAAAGAAAAGTTCTTCCGAGAATAAAGACAATCTGAATATTGCCAACTATACCACTATAAAAACATCAGGCTGCACTCAGTTGATGGACTATGTTGATAGCAACCTTAACGAATACATTTCAAATATATTTTTATCAATACCTGAGAACACACAAGAATCGGAAGAATTGGTTATTGAATTGCTATGCAAAGAGGAAGACACTGTGAGCCTCATCAACAGGAAAAAAATTGTCGAAAAGCAAAATTGTATCATAAGCATCCTTTCAAACATTGATGAAATGGAACATAGTCTTATCGAATTAGTCGTTCAAAAATCCAAAATGGCTGCAACATGGGATAATGTTATTTGCTACTATAATTTGAAAGAAGATATTATTGATGAAATATTGGTGTCGTTTTTAAATATAGAGGAAAATTATAAAGCACTTGCAAAAGTGAAATTGAACAAAGAAAATAAGTTGCAAGTAAAAATATCATATGCTCTTATTATTAATGAATCCATTTCTGATAATTGTTTTGAAAACCTTTTACTTTGCTGTCCATATGTATATTCAGAATTAGATTTTGAAAACTTATCGGACAGAAAAGTTGATTTGATGATGAAGAATGGTTATTTTCAACTATCAGTTGACCGCTTTGCATATCTGAAAGAACACTTCTCGGGAAAGCATATTAATTTGCTGAAAAGGTATACACAGAAGTTTATAGAAACTTTATCTGAATATTCATTAGATAAAAATGATGTATTGTCTCTTTTAGATTCGACCGAATTTAATTCCCAACAAAAGATTCTCTTAATACAAAGTATAGAAAACGATTTGATTATAGGGGACAGGGAATTAAGTAATGCTGTTTGTAATATTTTGGCTACATACCCATACATAGAATTGGATTTCGACTTATTAAAGAGCCTTCTTCAATATGGTTGCTCAATGGATAATCGACTAAAAATGTTTGTTTTGCAAAGTCATCAATTGAGCAGCGAACAAACGACGGAATTGTTGAACGTTCTCGGAGAGCCTTATTCTGATATTGCAATTAACGGAAAAAGACCATCGTTACCCAAAAATCAATTGAACTTTGACCTTGTGAATAAACTTCAAGAGAAAGATTATATTTCGTCTTTCAAAGAAAAAGAAGATAAAATCAAGGTAAATACAAAGCACAGTTGAGAAAGTTCCGCTTAGAAGCTAATGATAACACATTAAAATATTAAAATCATGAGTATTGACAGCCTTCAAACGTACCAAGATGTTGTCAAACATCTTGCAAAGCAAAAACGAACCAAGCATTTGTTGTTAGGCAACGGGTTTAGTATGGCCTATGATGCCAAGATATTTTCGTATAATGCACTCAGCACATTCATTGAAAACTCAGAAAATGAGTTGCTGAAACAGTTATTCAAAAGTATCAATACCAAGAATTTCGAGGTGATTATGCAGCAATTAGATCTTTTTGCTGATGTCGCTAACGTTTTCAAGGCTGATAAATCGCTGATTGACCAAATCAAGCAAACAAGTGAAAATCTAAAAGATAGTTTGATTGACGCTGTTCAAGTGATGCATCCTGAACATGTTTTTAAAATACCAGAAGAAAAAAGCCTCGCTTGTTGCGCATTTTTAGAAGATTATTTGGCTAATGAAGGCTGTGTCTTTTCATCAAACTATGATTTATTGCTCTATTGGGTGTTGATGCGCAACACATCTAAAAATGCAGGAGATGGTTTTGGTCGGGAAGTTGAAAACCCATTAGAAGATGGTGAATATGTGCCGGATTATGAACCCGAGTATTCAGAACTACGTTGGGGAAAACATAAAGACAGCCAATCCGTTTTTTATTTACATGGTGCGCTTCCTTTGTTTGATGCTGGAATAGATATAATCAAAGAAGAATACGACGGAGATTATCTTTTGGATAATATCAAAGCAAGAATGGAAAAGAAGGAATATCCCATTTTTGTGACGGCGGGCAATGCAACGGAAAAACTTACGCATATAATGCATAATAGATACTTATCTTTCTGTTATGATGAGCTGTCTTCAATAACAGGTTCATTGATAACATTCGGATTTAATTTTGGCGATAATGATACTCACATAATTGATGCTATTAATAAGGCTGCACAGCAACCCATAACAAATAGGTTGCGCAGCATCTATATTGGGGTGTATTCTGAAAGCGACTATGCACATATCAAGAAGATAGAAAAGAAATTCAAATGCCCTGTTCGTATGTATAATGCGAAAACCGCGAATGTTTGGCAGTAAAATTATATATCTCAATTTATTTTATATATTGCAATTATTGATTGTTCTAATTAATATTCATTTAACCGCCTTCGGGCGGTTTTTTTTATACCCATATTCCAAACCACCCCAGACAATCCCGGACACAAGCTACCTCCTGTTTAAAACCTTGCAATCAGTCCATTAGTAAAATGTATTTTCGCTCTGCATTAATAGTAATGCAGAATAAAAAATCATTTATCATGGATCAAAACAAAGTAAAATCCGAAGAGCCTAAAGTCTTACTGACCCAAGGCGAAGATGGCAAGCTCAAAGTCATCACAGGGGAACAGGACGGTAAACTCAAGACCGTTGAACCCACCAAAGAAAATGCCGACAAGTTCTTGAAGGTTGACACCAACAGCAACTTTCTGGAAAACTTCTTCAAAAAGATGTCAGCACAGTTCAATCATCCCTCACACACCGGTGTTTATGCCGTCGGGATGTCCGCCGTAGATAAAATAGCGGCTTTTCTCGATAAACTTATCCGCATCGACCACACCGACAAAGCCCTCGATCCGTATCGCCTTAAATTTGATGGTAAGGTAAAGATACATATTGAGCTTACAGGCAAGTTCCAGCCTTTGGATCTCAATAAGATCGATTGGAAAGAAAGTGAAAAGCTGGGACTCTCTGGTGAGAAATTGCAAGATGCCCTCAAAGCAATGGTCTATGGACACAAGTCTCCCGGTCTGGTCGACATCAAACCTACCATTGACGGAAATGAGTTTCCGATGCAAGCTCGTTTGTCATTGGAACCACAGAAAGATGGCAGTATCAAGTTGGTGACGCACCCCAAGCAGGAGCAGCCCGATTTTGACAAACCTTTTATGGGTGTGGTCTTTACCGAACAGGATAAAGAACAACTCCAAAAAACAGGGCATGGGGCACGTGTATTTGAGCTTGAGGTCAATGGAGAGAAAATACCTTCTGTTATCTCGCTTGACAAACTAACGAACCGCCTTGAAGCTGTACCACTCTCCGAAATTAATATTCCGCAGACCTTGAAGAATGCCCCTCTTTCTCCCGAACAACAGCAGGGCTTGAAAGAAGGCAAAGCCGTATGGGTTGAAGGAATGGATAAAAAGGTAAAGCCGGGAGAAGAACCTCAGAAGATTGACCGCTTTGTACAATTCAATGCTGTCAATAAAAACTTCGATTTTAAATTTAGCGACGAACAACGCCAGCAACATAATCAGCAGCGACAAGCTAAACAGGGAGAAGGGCAAGAAAAACCACTTCCCAAAGCCCGTAAGATGGATGAGGTCTGGGTTTATTCTAAACAAGGAGGTGTACAACTTAGTAAAGAAGAGTTTACTAAGCTCTGCAACAAAGAGCCGATTTTTATTGAAGGTATGCAATCCCGTCCCAAACAACCACAACCCGATGCTTCGGGATCACAAAAAGTAGAAGCTACCGATCAGAAAGGGCAGAAGTACAATGCATGGGTATGGATTGATGAAGACAAGGGCAAAGTTCGCCACACCTCTAAACATCCCGACCAGATACGAGCCATCGAAGCAAAACAAGCGGCAAAAGATTCTCAGAAAGTTATTCCTGCTGCCGAGAGTAAAACACAGGTGGCTGTCAATAACGAAGGTAAGACCAACGAAGCGACTAAACATTCTAAGGAGCCGCTAAAGCAAGGTCAGACACAGCCCACCACCAAACAAGTCGAGAAGAACGAGCAGAAACAACAGGAACAAAAACAATCTCCTGCTGCCCCCAAGAAAAGCAAAGGACGTAAGATGTAGTTTTATCATTAACACCACTAAAAAATCAACGTTAAAATGAAAATAATAATAGCAGAAAAACCATCTGTGGCTAAGAGTATAGCAGCCATAATTGGAGCGAATAATAAGAAAGACGGCTATATGGAAGGTAACGGATATGCCGTTACGTGGGCATTCGGGCATCTGGTAGGACTAGCCATGCCGGAGCATTACGGTATTGCAGGATTTCAGAAAGAGAACCTACCGATACTTCCACAAGAATTTAAACTATTGCCCCGACAAGTCAAAGAGGGCAAAGAATATAAGAACGATCCCGGCGTGATGAAACAACTCAAAGTAATCAAGGAGTTATTTTCTCAGGCTGATGGAGTTATTAATTGTGCTGATGCCGGACGTGAAGGGGAACTCATATTCCGCTATATATACCAATATATAGGATGCACCCTTCCGTTCGAAAGACTTTGGATCAGTTCTCTTACCGACAGAGCCATCAAAGATGGTTTCAAAACGCTTCGTCCCGGAGCAGATTATGACAATCTGTATGCTTCTGCCAAAGCCCGAAGTCAGGCAGACTGGCTCGTCGGAATCAATAGCAGTCAGGCACTTTCGATCTCCGCAGGTTATGGTGTTTGGTCACTCGGAAGAGTACAGACCCCGACACTGGCGATTATTTGTAGCAGATATTTGGAAAACAAAGATTTTAAACCACAAACTTATTTTCGTTTGAAACTCCATACTGCTAAGGAATCTACAACATTTGCTGTTCATTCGACAGATAAATACGACAGTCGAACCCATATCGAAGAAGTTACGGCAAAGGTCAAAGCTATTGGAGCAATAGAGGTTACAGGGGTAGAACATAAAGAAGTTAAGCAAGAACCACCATTATTGTATGACCTGACTACGCTTCAAAAGGAAGCCAACAGCAAACATGGTTTTTCAGCAGATAAAACCCTGACGATAGCTCAAAGTCTGTATGAAGCTAAGAAAATTTCCTATCCCCGAACAGGTAGCCGTTATATTTCCGAAGATGTACTGGAGGAAATACCGCACCTGATCGCTACACTTCGCTCGCATGCTTATTTTAGAGATTATATCGATGGACGATTTGATACCAAGCTCAATACCCGTTCGGTCAATGATGCAAAAGTTACCGACCATCATGCCCTCATTATTACAGAAGAATCTGCAAGCAATCTATCCAAAGATGAACAACTTATCTACGATATGGTTGCCGGACGTATGTTGGAAGCCTTTGGCGAACCATGCATCAAAGAGAACACCACCGTATCATTTGATGCCGATGGCGTACACTTTTCATGCAAAGGAAGTGTTACACTCGTCCCCGGCTGGAGAGCGGTATTTGAAGCTAAAGACGAGTCAAACGATGAAGAGGATTCTATTGCTTTACCTGCTCTTTTGGAAGGAGATAAGCTTTCTGTTCGTGATTGCGAGATTCAGGAAAAGCAAACCAAACCTCGTCCACTGCACACCGAAGCTAGCTTATTGAGTTCGATGGAGTCAGCAGGCAAAGAAGTAGAGGATGAACAACAGCGTGAAGCGATGAAAGAATGTGGTATCGGTACACCTGCTACCCGTGCATCCATTATCGAAACACTCTTCTCCCGTGAGTATATTATCCGAGAGAAAAAGTCTCTAGTCCCCACCAATAAAGGATTGGTGGTTTATCTGGCGGTCAAGGATAAGAAAATTGCCGATGTCGCTATGACAGGGCAATGGGAAGAAGCCCTCAATAAAATTGCTTTGGGTAAGATGGATGCCGCTACATTTCATAAAGGAATAGAAGTTTATGCTTCACAGATCACTACGGAGCTGCTTTCTACCACTATCGAACGCACGGATAACCGTAATACCTGTTCCTGCCCCAAGTGTAAGAACGGGCAGATGGTATTTTACCCGAAGGTCGTAAAATGCAAAGATGAAAGTTGTGGACTGACAGTATTCCGTACCATTGCTAAAAAAGAACTGACAGACGGACAACTTACTGATCTTATTATGAATGGCAAAACCTCATTGATAAAAGGTTTCGTAAGTTCCAAGACCGGAAGTACATTCGATGCAGTTATCAAACTCGATGCGGATTACAAAACAGTTTTTGAGTTCCCGCCACGCAAAGGTGACAGCAAGAAGAAGCGATCGAAGTAGAACTATAGATCCAATTTCATATTATAATTGTAATAACAGCCCTTCTTCAGTTGAATTTCACCCTCATCCAATTTTTGGAATCCTAATCGGGTATAAAAAATGACGTTTTCCGAAAGTTGGGTTGTTAAACCAACAATATGGCATATTCGATTTATAGATCTCAATTTTTGCAAGCAATTGTCGATCATATAAGAACCAATCCCTGAGCCCTGATAGTTTGCTTTTATGGCAACCATTGATAAATAATAATATTCATTGGCTCCGATGGCATTGGTTAGAAGCTGTTTGTTAAGAGCATCCATCTTAAGCATTGTGCGTAAAGCCGAGAATCCAAAACTGATAATAAATCGAGGTATTCCGATCTTGAAATAATCGCGAAGTTCCGATTTTATTCCATTGGGAGGTAATAAGCTGAATACTCCTATTATTTCCATTGAGTTTTTCATTCTAACGACTTTTGTCACAGACTGTCTTCTGTTTATTAGAAATAGATTGGTCTTGAATAACCAAAACAATCCGTCTCGCAATCTATACTTATTAACGAAGATTGAAGCATAAGCGAGATTCGATTCAAAAGCATCTACTAAAATAGTAGCTGCTTCTTCATATTCAGATTCTTTCAAGTTATCTATTCGGACATCAGGTAATGACATGACAATTGCTGTTTGATATTACGATTCAATGAATCATACAAATTTAAATATAAGTGATCGGATACGCAACGACACCAAGTAAGGAGCGACCATTGAAATAATAATTTCACTATATTTGCCACTGAAAGGTCTTTGTTTTACGATTCGGAATAGTCGTTTAACATTGATTTTTTAGTGGTGGCATCCGGGGCTAAGCTCCGGATGCTTTTTTTCTTTTCCGATTGTAAGTTTCATTCTTACAAAAGCAATAACAGAAGGGGCTTCGACCCTCACTAAAAAATCAATGATATGGCAACAAAATCAAATACATCAGCCGTAGAATTATCCTATTTCCGGCTATCCCTATTATCCTACTTACAAGATACCCATCCTGATAAAGCAACCGACTATGACTTTATTGCTGCCCGCGGTGATGCCGCAGCAGAGGCGTATAGCCAAGCCATAAAATCAGGTCATACCCACGACGAAGCGGAAGTCATCTCTTCGCAAGTCTTATATGAAGGCTTGCATTTCTCTACCTACCGAACTCTTGTAACTATCCTTTGGGAAGAATTTTTCAAAGAAGTAAATCCGACTGGGGCCGAAGGCATAGCCATAGAGTTATTGTCTCGACTTACCGATACGATTCAAAAATACACCTTCTCTGATGATTTTGCCGATACACCACAGTACAATCAGTTTTACACGGAACTGACAGGCGAAATACAAATCCTGCTCGAAAATGGCTTATAACAAGAAAGCCCACCTTCGGGACAATATCGAAGCGATCCGCATTGCATTCGCTCTCGATAGAGAAAAAAGACAGGCTACCAATGCTGAAAAAGAAAAGCTGGCAGCCTATTCTGGTTTTGGTGGGATAAAAGCCGTGTTGAATCCCGCCGCCAAACCGGAAGATATGGCCCATTGGAAAGCCTCTGAACATGATCTGTTTTCACTCGTAACCGAATTACATCAAGTGTTACGGGATGGAGCAAAAGACGATGCCGAGTACAAACGCTATATCAGTTCGCTGAAAAATTCAGTGCTGACTGCTTTTTATACGCCAAAGCCTGTTGTCGATGCTTTGACACTGGCTTTGAATAACAACGGTATCAAACCTGTGCGATTTCTCGAACCTAGTGCCGGAGCAGGAGCATTTATATCCTCGTTCAAAGAAACCGTGCCGGATGCTGAGGTTACAGCCTTTGAAAAAGACCTGCTGACAGGTAAGATTCTCTCACACCTGCATCCGCAAGATAAAATACGGATCGAGGGTTACGAAAAAATGGAAGGACGATATGCACAGCATTATGATGTGATAGCATCCAATATTCCTTTCGGGGATGTCGCTGTATTTGATCCCTTACTTTCCAAGCATGAGATACCCGCAGTCAGTCAATCAACGAAGGCAATCCACAATTATTTTTTTACCAAAAGTGTGATGGCTGCACGCGAGGGTGGATTAATAGCCTTTATCACTTCGCAGGGCGTTCTCAACTCGGAACAGAACAAGCCAATCCGTGAACACCTGATGAATAGTTGCAATGTCGTATCGGCTATCCGTTTACCCAATAACTTATTTACAGAAGAAGCAGGAACAGAGGTCGGCAGTGATTTGATTATCCTGCAACGCAAGAATTCAACGATCTTGCCAACCCAAAGGCAGCAAGATTTTATTGAATCCCGCAAACTATCCAACGGTATATTCGTAAATAATCTCTTCAAAGACTTCGACAGGGTGGTACAAACGGATGTAAAAGTAGGTACAGATCCTTACGGCAAACCTGCAATGGAATTTACCCACTCCGGCGGAACAGAAGCCATTGCAGCAACACTATACCGGATGCTGAATGAAGATTTTTCCAAATACCTCGATCTGGAGCACTACTTATCTCATGCTCCCCAAAATCAAGAACAACAAACTATTGTAACTCCGATAGAAAAAATCTCCGTTTCGGATATGGTGGAGCTAAGCCCCAAATCAGCTTATGAACCTACCCTCGAAGATTTAGTCCATTTCTATCCTTTTGGAGAAGCCAGAAACCGAAAGGTATGGGCTGAACTGTCCGAGCAGGACAAAAAAGCAGTTGTGGAGCCACGTATTAACTCTCCAAAAGAAGAGACGAAAGTTGTACCTGAAACAAAAAAAGATACAATCATCAAGGATGAAGCCAGTGGCTTGTTTGTAAATACAGACACAGGAGAAGTTATAGAACAACAGAAAGTATCGCCTCCTGATATCCAGCAACAGCCGATTGTTACCTTATACGACCTGTTTGGCTTTTCTGCCGAAGAACGTTCACAGATTAAACAGCCCAAACGTTCCCGTCGTCGTATGCCTATGCCACAACAAAAGGGAGTACAAGCTAAAAGTCCGTCAACAACTAAGCCGACCGAAACACCCGAACAACGCACTGAGCGGTTGGAAAAAGAACGAGCTGAACGGTTGAAGCCTATTCCGATGCCTATACCCGAAAACGGATTGCCAAAACACTATAAAAATGGCTCATTGGTAACCGATACAGATAATCGTATAGGCTATTTGCGGGATATTGACGGACACCAACCCATGTTCCATCCTTTGGAACTGTCACCGAGCCAGCAAAAACAGGCATCGCTCTATATCGAAATACGTGATACCTATAATCATTTGTATAACAACGAAGCCGATACACTTAAAGAAAATCCGGCATTACGGCAGATGCTTAATCGCCTATACGATGATTTTACACAAAAATTCGGTAATCTGAACGATGCAAAGAATCTCGACCTTATCAAGATGGATGCCGCAGGGCGGGAAATACTCTCCTTAGAACGCTACCGGGAAGGTAAAGCGATCAAAGCTGATATTTTTGAACGTCCCGTAGCTTTTAACTCCGATGAGATTTCTAAAGTGGATAACGCATACGAAGCTCTTGTCTCCAGTCTCAATAAATACGGAACGGTAAATTTAGATCACATGGTCTCTCTGACAAATAATACGCAAGAGGGCATACTTGATGAGCTGAAAGGGAAGATCTATTTCAATCCGCTTGTCGGGGGTTATGAGGTTGCAGACAAGTTTGTATCGGGTAACGTTATTTCAAAAGTTGACGAAGTCCAAAACTTTATCGACCGCAATCCTGACCATGAAGCTGCCAGAGAATCTTTGACCGCTCTACAAGACGCTATACCCAAACCGATAGCTTTCGACGATCTGGATTTCAATTTCGGTGAACGGTGGATACCTTCGGGTATCTATGCTGCTTTTGCATCCTACCTTTTTGAAACGGATGTAAATATACATTATGCTCCCAGCAGAGATGAGTTCAGCATAAATTCTGATACTAAAAACGCCAAAATCAAAGACCAATATGCTGTTAAAGGGGAGAGCCGTACCTTCGATGGCATTGCCCTGATGCGTCATGCCTTGCACGACACCACTCCCGATATTACAAAAACAATTCGGGTAGACGGCAAAGAAACAAAGGTTCGTGATGGAGAAGCTATTCAGCTTGCCAATACCAAGATAGATGAGATGCGTAACGGCTTTTCGGACTGGCTCAGAGAACAAACTTCCGAATTTAAAGACAGGCTTGCAGACCTCTATAACCGCACGTTCAACTGTTTTGTACGACCCGAATACGATGGATCACACCAAACTTTTCCCGGACTCGACCTGAAAGGTTTGGGTATTCTCGACTTATACAAGAGCCAGAAAGATGCCATCTGGATGCTTAAATTGAACGGTGGCGGGATCATCGATCATGAGGTGGGCGGCGGTAAAACGCTGATTATGTGTTGTGGTGCAATGGAAATGAAGCGGCTCGGATTGGTGAATAAGCCCCTTATCACAGGTCTGAAAGCCAATGTTCACGAAATAGCACAGACCTTCTGTACGGCATACCCTGATGCAAAGGTACTCTATCCGGGTAAGGAGGATTTTACACCACAGAACCGCAATCGTATTTTCAACGAAATGAAAAACAACAATTGGGATGCGGTGATTTTAACACACGAGCAATTCGGGATGATACCCCAATCTCCGGAGATACAACGAAGCATCTTACAGGCTGAACTTGATAGTGTAGAAGAAAACCTCGATGTGCTGCGTTCGCAGGGCAAAGAGGTTTCGAGAGGGATGCTGAAAGGTTGTGAGAAACGTAAAGCCAATCTCGAAACTAAATTGGAAGGAATAGCTCACCAGATCGAAAACCGTAAGGACAATATGTCTGATTTTCGGATGATCGGTATAGACCACTTGTTCGTAGACGAATCTCACAAATTTAAGAACCTGACTTTTACCACCCGACACGACCGTGTAGCAGGCTTAGGAAATACCGAAGGTAGTCAACGGGCACTCAATATGCTTTTTGCTTTGCGTACCATACAAGAACGCACAGGTAAGGACTTAGGAGCTACTTATTCGTCGGGAACAACAATATCCAACTCACTAACAGAACTATATCTGTTATTCAAATACCTGCGTCCCAAAGAACTGGAAAGGCAGGGTATTAATACTTTCGACGCTTGGGCAGCTATCTTTGCCAAGAAAACAAAAGACTACGAGTTCTCGGTAACTAATCAGATTGTGCAGAAAGAACGTTTCCGCTATTTTATCAAAGTGCCGGAACTGGCTTCTTTTTATTCCGAAATTACCGATTACCGTACCGCACAGGATATCGGTATAGACCGTCCCGATAAAAATGAGATTCTACACAATATACCACCCACACCTGACCAGCAGGAATTTATCGGTAAACTGATGGAGTTCGCCAAAACAGGCGATGCCACTCTTTTGGGACGAGAACCACTTTCGGAACGGGAAGAAAAAGCAAAAATGCTGATAGCGACCGATTATGCCCGTAAGATGTCGCTTGATATGCGGATGATCGACCCCGATACATATGGCGACCATGTGGACAACAAAGCCAGTCATTGTGCGGCATCCATAGCTGACTATTACAAAAAATATGATGCTCAAAAGGGTACTCAGTTCGTTTTCTCGGACTTGGGTACATACAAGCCCGGACAGTGGAGCCCTTATACAGAGATAAAACGCAAATTGGTGGAGGATTACGGCATCCCTGCATCCGAAGTGAGATTTATTCAGGAAGCCGGTAGCGAGAAAGCACGTAAAGCCATGATCAAGGATATGAACGAAGGAAAAATCCGTGTGATGTTCGGCTCTACCGAGATGTTGGGGACAGGCGTGAACGCTCAGAAACGGGCAGTAGCCATCCATCATTTGGACGCACCGTGGCGTCCGTCTGATCTGGAACAGCGCGACGGACGGGCAATACGCAAAGGCAATGAGATTGCGAAACTGTATGCTGATAATAAGGTAGATGTGAAGATTTATGCCGTGGAAAAATCACTCGATGCATATAAATTTGGTTTGCTACACAACAAACAGCTATTTATCAAACAGCTTAAAAACAATAATTTGGGTACTCGAACCATTGACGAGGGCAGTCTGGATGAGAAAAGCGGTATGAACTTTTCTGAATATGTGGCTATCCTGTCAGGGAATACTGAATTGCTGGAAAAAGCAAGGATAGAAAAGAGGATAGCTGCTTTAGAAAGTGAAAGGCAGGCTTTTGTTCGTGGAAAATCATCGAGCCGATACAAATTAGAAAATATCATGCAGACCGTAGAATCCAATAAAGGATATGTTGATCGCATTTCCAAAGATGTGGAAGCCTTCAATAGCAAGGTACAGATTGCTCCTGATGGGACACGGCTCAATCCTGTAAAATTGGATGGTTTTCAAGCTACTGATCCGATTGCTATCGGAAAGAAGTTGAACGAAATATCGGACAAAGCACGTACACATGGAGCTCACGAGAAAATCGGTTCGTTATATGGATTTGATTTATTGGTAAAATCAGAGACTACCAATAAAGACGGCTATGATTTGGTACAAAACCGTTTTTTTGTGCGTGGAGAGGGACAGATACTCTACAACTATAATTACGGGAGTTTGGCGGCAGATCCTAAAACTGCTTCGCTAAATTTTCTGAATGCACTCGACAGTATGCCCAAACTTTTGGAGAAGTACCAGACAGACACCGATAAACGGATGCTGGACGTACCTGTTCTCAGGCAGGTAGTGGAAAGCATATGGTCGAAAGAGAATGATTTGAAGGACTTAAAAACGGAACTCACAGCTTTGGAACGTAAGATAGAGTTATCATTAAAGCCTATTGAGCAAAGCGAAGGACAAGAAAACACTTCAGAAAAGAATCAGGCTCAATCTCAGAATAGCCCAAAATCGGCAGTGGTTCAAGATACTCCTATGCCCAATACTTTGCAAGGAGTGAAAGAGGTTATGGGAGATAGATTTGTTATTGCATCGGTGGGTAGTAGTCCTCCAAAAGAAGAAAAAAGAGGTCTGAAGCTCTAAATGAAGATGACCGCAGAAGAGTTCTGCGGTCGTATTTTATTCTTTTTCTTCCATAACTCCAGCTATGTTATCGTTATCTCTAAAATGATCGCGGATAAATTTCTCTACGTTTTTTTCTGTGTAAAATATCTTGTGATGGATAGTTATGTAGGTCAGTTCGCCTGCCGAACGGTAACGTTGTAATGTCCGTTTGCTTACGTTCAGCATTTGGCACAAGTCTTGATTATCTAAAAGACGTTCACCATTTAGTACGTTATGGCGTCCGCTCATGATATCCATAAATTTATCCAATCGGTCAAAACGTCCCATGAATTGCTCGAACCACTTTTGTATGAAATCTTTTAATCCTTCGTCATTGCTCATGGGTTACCTCCTTTCTTATCCTTGTTTACCACAAGTCCCGGTAATAGACGTTTGACCTCTGCCAACATATACCACACTTTTCCTCCCCTGATTGAATAAGTTATTTCTCCGTTACTGCGTAACCGCTGCATGGTGCGTTTACTTACCCGCAATATGGTAGCAGCATCTTGATCACTTAGCCACACCTCTGATGGATCGGATTGTTGTATGATAGTATTTTCTTTCTCTTGTTTTTGTATAAAAGAATGAATCCGGTCGATTTTTCGTACTAGTCTTTTATAGGCTTCCGATTCTATAACTATTACTTTCATGCTACTAACTATTGATTTGATGCAAAGATCTGAGATTAAAAGATCTTATATTCCACAGTTAGGTGGGATATTTTTGATAGATACATATAAACGGTTGATGCATAAAGTAATGTAAATTATCAATTATAAAAAAATAGACGAGAGGAATGGGGTAGAATTTCTTTAAAATGTATTTTTGTATTAAATATGTAAGAGAATAATAATTTTTTTAACTATTAATCTGGGGAGTATTTAGTTTATTAATGCACTTATTTACAGAATAGAATAAATGAATTAATTAAAGATTCATGGAATAAATATGGGGGATATAAGAATACAGATTATATATATATTGGAGAAAAGAAAAACGAGAAGTTCCTACTCTTTCAGTATAAGAGATTTTATATATTCGATTAAATATAAAAATACTAAGCTATGCTTATTTTATAATTAGATATGGCCATTATTACCTGCTTTTTAGAAAGATTTCAATTTGAAAATTAACGATCTCTCAATTAAGACTTTTTTAAGAGTTTATATCTTATTTAGCTACCTATATTTATTAAAGAGAAAACGTATTATAACATCTACTCTATAGTTATTATTTACAAGATATGAAACTGTATATAGTCTTGAACTCTGTTTCAAGCACTTCCAAATCATATCCATTAGGGAGTGCACTACCCGAATAAGCAAGCCCAAAATAAACGTTATGAAATAATGAGGCTATTAGATCAGCACTCATATCATTACGTATCTCCCCTTTATCAATAGCAATTCTGACAATCTTCGTCCAAGTACTCAATTGACTTCTCATCCATTCCGAATATCTTTCTGTCATTACAGGACAATAATAAAATGCCTGGGAACTTAGATTTAGCATAGATAAATTTATATTCTCTATACCTCTTTTTTTTAAATACTTCTTTTCCAATCTGGAATTTTCCAAAAATCGATCTATGAAATTTTTAAGACTATCTCCATTCTCGAAAGATAGTTCTGGAATGGAACTTTTTTTTAGAATAAATTCGCTAACCACTATCCCAAATAGGTTCTTCTTGTTTTTTATATGATACAAAATAGCACCTCTACTTAAACCTGTTGCTTTCTCCAAATCAGTGTATGTAACCTGATCATATGGTTTTTTTGAAAATAGCTTAAATGCTTCAGTAAATACTAAGTCTTTAGTATCCATTTTGTTAAAATGTTAATATTCAATATATACGAATTTTGACTCACAAATATATATATATAAATTAAAAAAATCAAATATAATACTGTATATACTGTTTATTTAATATATATATTATTCTGGTAATAAGTTATATAGTATATATTATAAAAACATACATATATACTAATTATTCAAATATGAAATAATGAACATCTACATTTTGAATATTTCAATTATTTGAACTAAATACAAATCATATATATAAATAAAAAACAGTCTATACGTACTATTATTTAATAAATGATTTAAAGCTATCATTATTTACTTTAGAGTATCATATGTATATTCAATAAAATAAAACACAATTAACATACGATTAAATATCTCATAATAAACAATATAAATAAACAATAATACAATAAAGGCTAATGTCTTATATATAATATTAAACGTAAAACATCAAAAAAACATAATAAATAGCATTGATTATTAAAATCAAATAAATACATTTGTACAGTCCATACGTACTATAAATAAAAAAAACAAACTGATATGAAGCAACATTATGATTTGAATGACTTTATTAATAAAGTAACAGAAACGATTGATGTAAACACTATCGAAAAAATAGATAGTAAATATGTTCATAAGAAGAATGAAGATTATGTTTTAATATCGAAAATAAAAACAGTTCCAAAGGAATATCTAGGTCTAGATACTATCGATTCGCATCACTATTTATATTCTATTGCACTTCCTAAGTACGATTGTTTGTTTTGCTTTGATCACGAATTGGATCATCTGCCCTTCATAATGGCTATTGAGGTTGTCAGACAAGCAGGAATCGCCGTAGCCCATACCATACATAGTGTCCCTACTGTTGGCTATTCTAACATAATGGATAATATAAACTTAAATGTATTAAAATTCATCGAATTGGATGTACCTCTTATTATGATAATGGAAGATATTATGCTTAAAAATAAAAAATCAAGGCAGGAACGGTTTATGCATTTTTATTTATATCAAAATAAGATATTATGCGCAGATGTAAAAGTTAACGCCTCTGTTATGGAGAAAGAGATATACACAAGGGTACGACTAAACAGTAGAACTGAAATGGTAAAAAATACATGTTTAGAGAAAATCCCAGCAACCAATATTCAAATGTTGAATAGAGGGTATGAGAAGTTATTTAGTCGTATTGAAAAGTAAAATTTAATAGTATGGAAGTAATAGAGCTTGTGAACGATGGAAGATGCAAATGGCTTGAGAGTCAGGTGATGAATAAAGTTTTTCCAGAAGCGATCAGATCTGCGAAAAGCCCCAATGAACCGACTAGATATATGATTATTGATTGGATTAGCAATGATAACGGCAAAGTCGGTGTCGATTTGAAATGGTTTAAAAAGCTTGGAGTACCGGCTGTTGAAACTTTTAATGATTTACCAAAAGGAAGCGACTTTATTGTAGTAAATACAGGATATGATTCTATTGTTCACGAAGAAAAAGCATTGTTGCATAGAGGTATAAAAATAATAGATAAACCCTGTCCATTTGTCCGAAAGTTGCGTAAATTATTTGAAAATATTGATGGTACTTATCAATACGTACTATTATGCGAGCCAAATCATATCATCATAAAGAATTATGCATCGCTTTTCCCTGAAGATATGATATTAATACAAATGGGGAATTATAAGGAACGAATTTTAGAGCAGTCGAATGGGAAACCTATAAAGTTTATTTCATACGTAACTTTCTTAAAGAAACATTCCAATCAGATATTTGATTTCATAAATGAATCTTTTCCGGATAAAGAGCATGTTATGATTAATACTCAATGTATGTGGGCAGACGGTAAAATCAGCCCTTTGGATGAGATCTCAAATATGCCGGAGGAAAAACTTAATCGAGTAAAATATGCGCTATTGATCGGCTCACCCGGTTCTACAAATAAATCACTGATGTCATTAGAAGAGACAATAAGAGATAAAGGTTTAGAAGTTGTTAATATAGGGAGTCTACAGGATTTTTTGAAATTCCAGAAATCTCACAAATATGAGAAAATCCTGCTGGTAAAATCTCCAATACCTAATCAGGCAGAAAAACCTATCCTGGCATATTTAAGGCATGGGTATATATACTCATACTACACTTTCTTAATGGAGAAAATGCGTAAATAAACTACACTCAAGATAAAAAACAATGAAAAATCTTAGAATTGGAATAACGGGGGGGACAGGATTTTTAGGAGGTAGGTTAATTGAAATGCTATTAAAAAACAATGATTCTGTCACGTGCCTTGTTCGTAAAAGTAGTAATATAAGCAAATTACCCGAAGCGGTAAAATTAGTATATGGTGAGTTATCAGATATTAATTCCCTCGTCGAGTTTGTGAAAGAGAGTGATGTGATTGTTCATCTGGCGGCGCAAGTTTCAAGAACAACAAAAAAGAATTATATTTTATCTAATGTTGTGGGCACCGAAAATCTCTGCAAAGCAATTTTGAATAATAATGGTAAATGTCGGTTAATAAACTGTTCTTCAATTGCAGCATACCGGATTAAAGGAGTTTGTAAAATGCAATTTACTGATTATGCCAAAAGTAAGTTAGCTGCCGACCGAATTGTTGATTCCTTTATGTCAAATATAAAAGCAACTACGATTGTACCCGGTATGATTTACGGAACGGGGAATAATGTATTTATTCCGACAATTATCGAAAATTTGAATAATAATAGTTTATTCTTTGTTACCGGTGGAGAAAAACATGCTCCATTGAGCTACATTGATGATTTATGCGACTTATTTATCCGGGCAATATACAATGAAAAGTCCGTAGGCAAAAAATATTTTGGTATTAAGGATAGCGAAAAAGGCATTCACGATTTTATAAACCTCATTGCACAAAAAACAAACAATAATCCACCAGAGAAGAAATACTCAAAACGAACATTGATGACTAAAGCTGTCATTCTCCAAATGCTGTATTCTTTTTTCAGAATTAAGAAGAGTCCCAGTCTGTCAATACGAATGGTAGATGTTCTGTCTATAAATTATAAACTATCGGAAGAACAGAAAACGAATAATTTAGGATGGGAAGCTAAGGTTGATATGGAAGAAGGAATAGAGAAAGTTTTGTCTGCTTACAAAACAGAAAGCAAATCCGAAGAATCGAAAATGATAACATTGTAAAGTTAAATTAGCAGTTTAATACATCGCTAAAAATATGAAAAATAGATATATTATATTAATTATCACCATGATATTCATACTACTTACAGCAGTGAATTGCAAAAAAGAAGTAAACAGAAACGATGAAAGTGTACCAGTTGATATTATATCAATAAAGCCTGTTCTCAATTCACCTATCTATAATTATTCTGGTATTATTGAAGAATCATATTCATCTATGATTAGCTTTCAAGTTACCGGAAATATACAACAAATTTATTGTGGTGAAAATCAGCATGTAAAAAAGGGTACACTCTTGGCAAACCTTGATAAAGTTGTTCATCAAAATAGCTACGATATGGCTCTTTCCACATATAAACAAGCGGAAGATGCATACAATCGGCTAAAAATATTATATGATGATAACAGCCTTCCCGAAATAAAATGGATCGAAACACAAACGGCTTTACAAAATGCAAAATCAATGGTGAATATAGCCAAAAATAATTTGGACAATTGCAATCTATACGCACCATTTAGCGGTGTAGTAGCTAAGAAAATAACAGAAGTCGGTGCCAATGTAATGCCCGGTGTGCCAGTTTTTAACTTGGTTAAATTGGAAAAAATAAAGATAAAAGTTGCGATTCCAGAAAAAGAAGTATCACAGATCAGTATCGGTCAAAAAGCTATAATAAAAATAATGGCTCTTGACGAAAATGCAGAATATACAGCTTTTATCACGGAAAAAAGTTCAATGGCGAATCCCTTATCACATACATACGACATTAAAATTGAATTAGATAATGAAACAGGGACGTTCATGCCGGGAATGATTTGCGATGTTACAATTATGTATGATAAAAATGAAGATGAGGAAATAATCATCCCCAACAATTCCATAATGATAGATAACGATAATAATAGATTTGTATGGAAAGTAGAGAATGATATTGCCTACAAACAATCTGTCATAATAGACAAATTATCAGATAAGGGAGTAATTATTAAAG
This sequence comes from uncultured Dysgonomonas sp., assembly GCF_900079725.1. Lineage (NCBI taxonomy): Bacteria > Pseudomonadati > Bacteroidota > Bacteroidia > Bacteroidales > Dysgonomonadaceae > Dysgonomonas > uncultured Dysgonomonas sp. The sequence continues at coordinate 2,812,317 of NZ_LT599032.1, read as the reverse complement.
AAGGACTATGTAATGGTGATCTAATTATCATAAATGGTAATCAAAAGGTTAGTGCAGGAATGAAAGTAAAAATAAGATGAAAAAAGGTAGCAATATAATTGATTTAGCCCTAAAATATTACAGAATTGTAATTTTGATTGTTATTGTATTCGTAGCGGTGGGTGTCTATGGGTTATATGTAGCCCCTAAACAGGATTTTCCGACCTTCACAATACGACAAGGATTGGTCGTTGCTGCCTATCCGGGATTAACTTCAAGCGAAATAGAAGAGCAGCTCACAAAGCCACTGGAAAATTTCATATTTGAATATAAGGAAATTAATAAGGAAAAAACATTTTCACAAAGCAAGGACGGGGTTTCAATTATTAATATTGAACTCAATGAAAATATAAAAGACAAAGATGCCTTTTGGTCCAAATTCAAGCACAATCTAGAAGACCTGAAAAGCAACTTGCCTGATGGAGTAGTTGCGTTGAAAGCCCTTGATGATTTTGGAGAAACATCTGCTATTCTGATTACCATTGAATCAGAAGATAAGACCTATCGTGAATTACAGGAATATTCAGATGCCTTGAAAGATAAATTACGCAAAGTAGATGGTGTTTCTGGGTTAAAAAACGTTGGATTGTTATCTGAACAAATCGTTATCAGAGTTGATCAAGATAAATTAAAAAATTATGGCATTAATAATGCTATGATTATTGCAAAATTACAGACACAAGGATATAAAACTTATAGTGGGGAAGTCAAAAATTCTCATTTAGTTGCTCCCATTCATATTGAAAGTGAACTAAATTGGGAAAAGGATGTAGCAGAACAGATTATTTATTCAGATCTGTCGGGAAATATTGTCCGGCTGAAAGATATTGCAGAAATAACAAGAGAATATCCGGACTCCGAACCTTACATTCAAAACAATGGGGTTAAATGCATCCTTCTTTCCATAGAAATGAGGAAAGGGGTCAATGTTGTAGAAAAAGGAAAACAAGTTAATGAAATACTTGATGATTTTCGACATGATATTCCTAAAGATGTAAAACTTTATTCAATAGCCGATTTATCCAAAGTAGTAGATAATTCGGTGAATTCATTTTTATTGGAAATGTTGATTGCTGTAATTGCAGTTGTAATTGTCGTAATAGCATTTATGCCTATGCGGGTAGCTTTAGTATCGGCTATAACAATCCCTATAACTATTTTCAGTGCATTAGCCATGTTTTATGCTTTTGGCATCGAACTGAATACTATTATTCTCTCGGCATTAATAGTGACATTAGGAATGGTGGTCGATGATTCCATCGTAATTATTGATAATTATGTTGAAAAGTTGGATGAAGGTGAGAAACCTATTATAGCCACCGCTCAAAGTCCTCGAAAGTATTTTAAATCAGTTCTGACGGCAACTTTAGTTATAAGTGTAACATTCTTTCCTTTTCTTTTAACAACCAAGGGTATGTTTAATGATTTTCTTATAACATATCCGTGGGCAATGACTATTATATTAGGCTTCTCTCTGCTAATAGCTCTTTTATTCACTCCATTTATGCAATACACTTTTATAAAAAAAGGGTTGCATCGGGAAAAGAAAAAAGGAAAAAATTTCTTAGATATTGTTCAGGTAGGCTATGATCTTCTTTTATCCAAATGCTTTAAATATAAGAACGCGACTTTATTGACCGGAGTGCTAATCATTGCTATTGGTGCGTTTTGGTTTTTCAATTTACCGCTGCGATTAATGCCATTTGTTGAAAGAGATCAATTTGCAGTAGAAATATTTCTACCCAATGGAAAATCAATATATCAAACAACAGAGATAGCAGACAGTTTGGATAATATTCTTAGAAAAGATGGTCGCGTTGTATCAGTTACCTCTTTTGTAGGTTTAAGCTCTCCGAGGTTCCATGATACTTATGTGCCACAATTCCCGTCGGATAATTTTGCGCAATTTATAGTTAATACTTCTGATAAAAAAGCAACAAAAGAGATTCTTGATGAATATAGCCGTAAATACTCTGATTATTTTCCTGAAGCGTATATAAAGTTTAAGCAGATGGATTTTTCGGAAGCCCGATATCCTGTCGAAATCAGAGTAAGCGGAGAAGATATTCTCACAATAAAACAAGCAAGCGAAACACTTATGGCAGAAATGAAAAAGATGCCGGAGTTATTACTTATAAGAACCAATTTTGAAGAAAATTTACCGGGAGTTTCAATTAGGCTAAATCAGAACGAAACGAATAAACTGGGCATCGACAAATCAATTATTGCAATGAGTACCGCCTTGGAATTGGGAGATGGATTTCCTATTACGAATATTTGGGAGAAAGATTATCCTGTAAAAGTAATACTAAAATCAGAAAGAAAACAGGAAGAATCATTTTCAAATATCGGTAATGTCAATATACCTACGATGGGTGGCATGTCAAACATTCCATTAAGACAAATTGCATCTATCTCTCCCGACTGGAATGAAGGACAAATAGTAAGAAGAAACGGTGTCCGCACATTGTCAATATTAGCCGAAGTGGAAAGAGGGTATAATGAAATAAACATAACAAATAAAATAAAAAACAAAATAGATGAAATTGAATTACCCGAAGGAATAAAAGTAAGTTACGGTGGTATGAAAGAAGCTGACGGAGAAAGACTGCCCCAAATCGTAAATGGTTTATTAATTACGGTTTGTTTGATGCTATTTATTCTAATCTTCCATTTCAAGAAAATAGCCTTAGCCTTACTCACACTAGGTTCCACAATGTTATGCTTATTAGGGACAAGTATTGGTATGCAAATAATGGGTTCCGATATCAGTGTTACCTCTATATTGGGAGTCGTAAGTTTAATGGGTATTCTATTGCGAAATGGTATCATCATGCTCGATTATGCAGAAGTTCTCAGAAAAGAGCAAGGATTAACAGTCGAGAAATCTGCTATTCAGGCAGGAAGCCGTAGAATGCGCCCGATCTTTCTTACATCTACAGCCGCAGCCGTTGGGGTTATACCTATGGTTATCGGCGGTAGTCCATTGTGGACACCGCTAGGTTCGGTTATCTTTTTCGGGACATTAATAACTATGGTATTTATTTCAACAATACTACCCGTAGCATATTCTGTAATATTCAAATTCAAGGATAAAGAACTAAATAAATAGTATTGAGATGAAAATATTTTTTCTGATATATATTTTAGTGTTGGTCAGTACCCATGATTGCTTTTCTCAACAAAAGCTAACACTAGAAGAATGTAAGGAGTTGGCAAAACAAAACAATTATGAGATGAAAAAATCGGTATTGAGCATACAAGAGGCTCAACATGGGAAAAAGAATGCTTTTACAAAATATTTCCCTTCGGTTCAAGCAAACGGAATCGGATTAAAGTCTAATTCCGGTTTATTGGAAACAAGCATAATGGGTATGGATTTATCTCTTATTAGAGAGGGTTTTTATGGAGGAATCAGTGTGACACAACCTATTTTCGCAGGTGGGCAAATAATGAATGGCAATAAGCTAGCAGATAAACTAGTTGATATTCAGAAAAATCAATCGGAGATTGTTGCAGATGAAGTAGAACTGCTCACCGAACAATATTATTGGCAATATATACAACTTAAAGAAAAACTAAAAACTCTCGAAGTCATCGAAGAACTAGTCGGTCAAACCCTCAAAGAAGTAAGTGCTTCAGTAAAGGCAGGTTTAATAACCCACAACAATGAATTGCAAGTTCAATTAAAACTGGACGAAGTAAAAGCGAGTAAAATGGAACTCTACAATAATATAGATGCTGTTAAAATGTTATTATCTCAACATATAGGAATAATATCAGACAGCATAGAAATTACAGAGGTGGCATTTGAAAATGCAATTCATCCAAACGCTTTTTCTGTTAATTCCGATGCCGCTTTGCATGCTAATAAGACATATAATCTACTAGATAAAGGTATAGAAGTATCCAAATATCAAACCCAAATTGAAAAAGGGAAATTATTACCAACGGTAGCAGTCGGAGCCAACTATTTTTTTGAAAATATGGTAGACAGAAAACATACTGTTGGAATGGCTTTTGTTTCGGTTTCCATACCCATATCTGGTTGGTGGGGAGGAACCCATTCGGTCAGACAAAAAAAGATAAATGAAAAAATATCCGAATACAATAAAATTGATGCTGGAGAAAAAATAATAGTCCAGATGAAAAACTATTATAAAGAACTGGAAGTAGCCTATCAGCAAATACAAATAGCAGAGAGTTCTGTAAAAAACGCTTCAGAGAATCTAAGACTCAATAACAACTATTATAAATCAGGACTTATTACCCTGAATGATTTATTAGATGCTCAAACACTTTTGCAAAAGGCAAAAGACACATTGGTTGATAGGCATACCAGATATTTAATAAAGTTATCTCATTATAAAAAAATTACAGGTCAATAAAAAATAAAAATATGGATGTACATGATATGCACTTCACAGGAACCATATGGCGTCCTCCCTATGAAGCAAATTCCGCTCTGATTCAGGCAACAATAAGTTGCAGTCACCACAATTGTAAATTCTGTAGTTTATATCCGGATATAAAATTTAAGATGTCGCCCAAAGATGAGTTTGAACATGATTTAAAAATCATTCAACATTATCAACCCAAAGCCCGGCGACTATTCTTAGTCGGAGCAAATCCGTTTGTAATGAGTTATGACAGGCTTTTGGATATAGGAATTATGATACGTAAATATCTTCCTGAATGCAAAAGCATAGGTATGTTTGCACGGGTTACAGATATAACTAAAAAGAGTGTGGAAGAATTGAAAAACCTACGTCATTTAGGATTCAACGGAATTACAGTTGGAACCGAATCGGGAGATGATATAACATTATCATACATGAATAAAAAAACATCGGCAGCCCAAACAATTGAGAATCTGAAAAAATTTGAAGAAGCCGGAATAGAGTACTACGTATCTTATCTTACAGGATTAGCAGGGCATGGTAATGGAGAGAGAAATGCGTTGGCAACCTCGGATATGTTCAATAAGTTAAATCCTTATATAGTTTCGGTAGTTTCATTGACCGTGTTTCCTGATACTCCGTTACAAAATGACATTGAACAAGGATTCTTTAAAGAAGCTACCGAACATGAAAGGCTCAAGGAATTACGTACTTTCATTAAAAGTTTGAATATAAACACCAATTTTTTTGCAAATACAGTTTCTAACCCTCTACCAATGACAGGGTTCTTGCCGACGGACAAGGATAGGTTGATAAAAGAGCTTTCTACCATAATTGATAAAGTAGATGAGACGAAACTTAAAAATTATAGAAAAAATATTAGATCACTTTAATTATTTAACAATGAGAAGAGCAGCAATAAAAGGAATTGGAGCTTACTATCCTGATGATATTATTACAAATGAGTATTTGTCCGAATTGGTTGATACAAATGATGATTGGATTACAACCAGAGTAGGCATTAAAGAACGCAGAGTACTGAAAGAAAAAGGCACTTCGTATATGGGGGTGAAAGCCGTAAAAGAACTTCTGGTAAAAACAAATACAAACCCGGATGAAATCGAAGCATTAATATTTGCGACAACAACCCCTGATTATGTATTTCCATCAACAGCATCTATTACGGCCCGAGAATGTAATATAAAAAACGCTTTGGGATTTGATATACAGGCTGCTTGTGCCGGATTCATATATGCATTGGAATTAGGTTCTAATTTTATAAAAGCAGGAAAAAATAAAGTTATAGTTGTTGCCGGAGATAAAATGACAGCAATTACCAATTACGAAGATCGTACTACATGTCCGTTGTTCGGCGATGCTGTGGGAGTAGTATTATTGGAACCGACTCTTGATGATACGGGAATCATAGACTCTCTCTTACATGTGGATGGCGTCGGTACATCACATTTAAATATGAAAGGAGGCGGCTCTATTTATCCTGCATCCCATAATACAATTGAAAACAAAATGCACTATGTATATCAGGAAGGAAGAATTGTATTTAAACATGCTGTGTCTCGAATGGCAGATGTGTCAACTCAAATAATGAAGCGTAACAATCTTGTAAACGAAGATATCAATTGGCTGGTTCCTCATCAGGCTAATATCCGTATAATAGAAGCTGTCGGTAACAGAATGGGACTAAAACCGGAAAAAGTAATGGTAAATATTCATAAATATGGAAATACAAGTGCAGGTACAATACCCCTGTGTTTATATGAATGGGAATCGAAATTAAAGAAAGGAGATAATCTAATTTTGTCCGCATTCGGAGCAGGGTTTACATGGGGAAGCATCTATTTAAAATGGTCATATTGAAACCAATAAAATGACAATATTATTAATTATCATCAATATTCTATGTGCGTTCATGCACCTCTTATTCGAGATACATATAGAGGACAGTAGAGGGATATATAGCTTTGTATTAGTAGAAAATTTAATAGTGACCTTCTCCTTTCTATTAATGGCATATCTTGTATTTGATTCAAATAGATATATAAAAAACTTATATATCAACCTTATATTCTGGTTTACATTTGTAATAGGTGTCTTGCTTTTCAAGCCTACTGTAACAACTTTGCAAATACTTGAGGAATATTTATTCCAAATACCCCAATGGCTGATCCTTTTTGGCTTCGGCATCATTACTCTATTTTTTAATATTGTGGAAATAATAAAAAGAATTGGGAAATAAAGAGATAATTAAATGTATACGATGACACGTAATCTTCATATTTATGATGAATGGAAAGATAAAAATACTGATGTATAGTCAATTAAAAATTATTTACTATAACATTTAAATCAATTATTATGCAGAAGTTAATGCAAACGAGGTTATTTCGGTTATTATCGAAACCCTCACAAGAAGAACAATATATTTCACAATTAGAAGAATCATGTGACGAATTCGCTTTAAAGCTATTAACCAGGCTCCAATTTGCAACAACCCATATGGAATTATATTATAGCCTTGGATTTGTTCATTTAAAACTTACCGGATTTTGTGAATTATTATCCGGTGAGAAGGGAAAAAAATGCTTTAAAGATTGTAATGAAGGCAGTGTATTTGGTTGGGCTGAGTATGCAGGTACTTGAATGGCGAATTACTACACCAAACAAAAACCTTAAATGTTTTTCTGAAAATAAATTTTCCCATTCAAAGAAAGATTTGCTTTCTTATCATAATAATATGGGAAGTAATCTTCTAAATTCGGACTTAATTGAAAATCCTCCACTCTTATATCCTAAAACAAGAATAACTTGGACTGCAAACAAAATTGATCTGGTTGAACTTATCTATGCTTGGGGAAAAGCAGGTTGCTTTAATCATGGAAGTTTGAATATCAAAGAAATAGTTGCTTATATAGAAGTTGTTTTCAATATAGATTTAGGAGATTACTATGGAACCTTTAAAGAAATGCGTAACCGAATAAACCGTACCACCTTTCTGGATAAATTGGTTAGAGTATTAAATGACCGTATGGATGAGGTTGATAGAAAAAATAAATAAGAAAAGTTTAAAGTTAAAGCTACGTTATAATCAATATGACATTTACTGGAACTCTCACCCTGAAAACTGGTAATATTCAAAATTAAAAGAGGCAGACATATCCACTTTCATACTATACATCAGTATTCATTTATATATAAATAAATTAGCTAACTATATTTATCAGTTCTAGCTTGAAGTACAAATAGTTTATAACCTTATTCAACAGAAGAATTTACTATAAATCTTTCATAAAGAAACGAGTAAAATAACATTCATGGGAATTTATTTCATCCGATTATATAATAGGCATTTAACTATTAATAACTTGTAGAAAAAGACAAAATAAAACAATTTACTATTAGTGCTTGAAAATAATTTTACCTTTACAATACACCAGCCTTTTACTGTAAAAGATATACTCCTCTCAGAAGTTTGAGAGAAAAAGGAAAGATCACTTGCAGAAGGCATTAATTAATATAGTACAATGTCAATTACAAATATCCGTTTAGAAGTCATGCACTTCTTAGAAAAGAATGTAGATAATTTTATTACTCAGTTTTTGGTTCCTGTTGAAAAAATATGGCAACCATCCGATTATCTTCCTAACTCAGAAAATGAAACTTTTTTTGAAGATGTAAAAGAATTACGCGAACTAGCGAAAGAGCTACCTTATGACTTCTGGGTCGTATTGGTAGGAGACACCATAACTGAGGAGGCTTTGCCCACTTATGAATCGTGGTTAATGGATGTAGAAGGTATAGACAATGTCGACGGTGAAAAGCGCAACGGTTGGTCAAAATGGATCAGGCACTGGACAGGGGAGGAAAACCGTCACGGCGATTTATTAAACAAATACCTTTATTTATCCGGTAGAGTGAATATGAGAGAGATTGAGCAGACCACACAACATCTCATAAATGATGGTTTTGATATTGGTACAGGAAGAGACCCGTACAAAAACTTTGTATACACCAGTTTTCAGGAATTGGCAACCTTCATTTCACATAATCGGGTAGCAGAAATGGCTAAAAAAATGAGTAATGAGAAATTGTCTAGAATGTGTAAACGTATTGCAAGTGACGAAATGAGGCATCACCATGCTTACAGCGAATTTGTAAAGCGCATATTTGAGGTAGACCCCAGTGAAATGATGCTAGCATTCCAATATATGATGAAACAAAAGATAGTTATGCCCGCTCACTTCCTCAGGGAATCAAAAGAAAAAATAAGCACTGCCTTCGAACAGTTTTCAAATGCTGCACAGCGCATTGGGGTATATACTGCTACTGATTATGTGGATATTATTCAAAAACTGATAGACAAATGGCAGATAGATAAGATTTCAGGATTAACAGACGAGGCAGAACGTGCCCGCGATTTTCTAATGAAGCTTCCTGGGCGTATGTCTAAAATATCAGAACGGTTGGTTATTCCAGTCGATTCTTATATTTTCAAATGGGTGCAACCTGCTGTGAAATAATATCATTCGATTTAGTAATCATATCTATATAATTATAAATTACAATTCTTGATGGATGCAATAAAAATGGATGCACTCGGTGCTGTATTTGATGATATAGCGGCTAAAGATATAACCCATGATCATTATGTCCATGAGAAATTACTAAATAATCAACATCCTCTATTTCAATACCTAATTGCAGAGCATTGATATAAAATTTGTCTGAAGCTCCTACGTCAAATAAGTATCTCTGATCATCGATTTCAAAATAAATGTTTACGCCGTGCTCATTATATAACTCAAGTTGAGGATGCGGATTATTATCGATTAGAACAGTTGCTTTCATTCATTAATGATGATCGCATTGATGACCTTCTTCATGATGATTGCACCCTTCTCCGGAGTCGGTCACTTTGCCGTTCAAGAAATCATTAACTAGCTCTGTAACATCCCCAGAACAACCGCGATATACTTTTATTCCATGTTTTGTCAGGGTATTCAACGCGCCTGTGCCCATATTTCCGGCAAGCATGATCGCTACATTTTTATTTTGCAGAACTGAGGCGATATCACTTTTACAACCACATCCTTGAAGGGAAGGTAACGTTTCAGTACTTTCTATATTTTTATTTTTTCCGATTGTAAATATAGAATAGGATTCACAATGTCCAAAATGATCATCAACAGCATTCACTCTTGTTGGTATTGCTATTTTCATAACTTTTAATTTTTTAATTGATTGATAATTTCACTTAATATTTTTGTTCTCTGTGGAATGATTATCTGAATATTTTTTTCTCTTAACAGAACCATTGTTATTGTACCAAAACGGCCTGATATAACAGTGTCTACATTTTGTTCAAGTAAGAAGTTTATGGTTTTCACTCCCGCATTCTGTTTTGCTGAGCCAGCTATATTTTCAACAAACTTCATATTCTCGGTATCCGTATCGTACAAGCAAAACCATTGACTTCGTCCGAAGTTCTCAGAAACTGGCTGATCTAAATCATTCATATTTGTTGAAATCGCAATAATCATCTACTCGAATTTATTTAATGTTATTTCTTTATTGCAGCAAAGAGGACATTTCATTTCGCCACCATCTTTCAGTGTAAATATAATTTCGCATTTATCGCACGTATACCATTCAGCAATCAAGCTATCTCCTCCCTCATAAGTAATGGATAATCCTTCAATGAATGCTCGTGCAATTTTAGAACGGACACTCTCATAGATACGAGTAAATGTAGGGCGTGAGATATTCATTAATTCTGCCGCTTCAGCCTGAGTTAAATGTTCATAATCACATAGCTTGAGGGCCTCGTATTCTTCAATATTTATCATAACTCTGCCCTGCTTTTCATTGAGTATTCCGAAAGGTTTGAATCCTCCAAAACAAGGAGCCATTTGTACAAGTCTCTTTTTCTTTATTCGAGCCATAAATATTATTTGATTCCGATTTTAGAATAGTCAAAGATAATATAATTATGAACATATGTTCATAATTAAAGAGAGAATAATATTTTTATTATATTTTCCTATGGAAATTTGTTTCTTTGGAAAATTATATTTTCCTTTGTCTTATATTTCCGCTGGAAATAAAAAAATGAAATAAATAAGGATATAATAAAAATGAAAAGAGCAATAATTATTACATTAAGTGCGATTTGTTTTAGCCTATCAATTCAGGCGCAAAATTCACCATACATTTCCGTTGATAAAGCCGTAGAAATGGCAGTAAAAAACAACAGTAATGTCAAACTTTCCGATTTGGATGGGAAAATAGCGAATGCAAACTATCACCAGACCGATGCCGTATTCCTTCCCCAAATTACGGTAGGGTATACAGCTTTAAGTACAAATAATCCATTGAATGCTTTTGGCTTCCTCTTACAACAGGAATCAGTAACAGCAATGGATTTTGACCCGGTAAAGCTGAATCATCCCGGAGCAAGGCAAAACTATGGTACTCAGATAGAAGCTAAGCTGCCACTATTAAATATGGATATGATTTATGCTCGTAAAGGTGCAAAAGCTAACGAGGAAGCCTATAAATACAAATCAGAACGTACCAAAGAATATATCGAGTTTGAAGTACGAAAAGCGTATACTCAATTGCAAATGTCTTATCAGGCTCATTCTATTTTGCAAAAATCATTGCAAGATGTAAAACAAATACATCAATCTGTCACTAATTTTTATAATCAGGGTTTGATTCAGAAATCAGATGTGTTAAATGCTCAGGTACAAGTCAATACTATTGAGAGTGCTTTGGCAAAAGCTGAGAGTAATATCTATAATGCATCAGATGGACTTCGCCTATTGATGGGGTTTGAGGCTGATGGTGATGTCTTTACAACAGATTCATTGTCCCAGAAAATAGAGTTGCCTCAAGATAGGGACCTCTCGGCTCTGCGTTCCGATATCATGGCACTAAACAAAGCTGTGGATGCAACAAACATGATGGTGAAATCCTCTCAAATGGCATTCCTGCCACGAATTAATGCTTTTGGCTCATATGGTTTAAATGATTCTAAAGCGTTCAAATTTCGAAATGATTCGTACTTGGTCGGTATAAATCTAAGTTGGACAATATTTTCGGGAAATCAGAATCGGAGTAGGATGAAATCGGCTCAATTCCAACATTACAAGATGCAGGAAGAGCTGAACTTACATATCAAAAAAGAACAATTAGAGCTGGATAAAACCAAGCGAGATCTGAACGATTCCCAAATAGAAATCGATAAACAGAAAGCAAGCGTAGAACAAGCTGATGAAGCCTTACGTATCCTCTCCAACCGTCATCGGGAAGGTCTGGTAAGTACCACAGATTTACTGATGGCGCAAGCTCAACTTTCTCAACAGAAACTATTGTTGGCACAGGCCATCATGTCATATAATATAACTAAGGCATATCTCGATTTTTTATCAAAGGTTAAGTAACAAATCAAACATATCAATTAATAATGAAAACTTTAAGAAATACATTTTTAGGAATAGTGGGAATATCAACTCTTTACTCCTGCTCTTCTTCTGATAAGTTAGAGGATAAAGATAAGACTATAGTAAAAGTAGAAGCTTACTCTCCGGGCCAATCTACAAACGAAGGATTTTACCTTAGCGGTGAGGTCACAGCCAAGCAAACAGCTAATATCAGCACCCGAATGATGGGCTATATAAACAAGATATATGTAAAACCAGGCGACAAGGTAGCATCAGGACAACTCCTCGTATCTATTAGCAGCGATGATATTCTGGCAAAAAAGGGTCAGGTACAAGCTATGATTACAGAGGCTGAAGCAGCAGCAAAAAATGCCCAACGTGATTATGAGCGTTTCAAAACACTGCGTAACCAAAACAGTGTATCAGATAAGGAACTCGAAAATGTGGCTTTGCAGAATACTTCGATGAATGCGAAAGTACAAATGGCTCGCCAACAGATGAACGAAGTAAATGCGATGCTTTCCTACACCAATATACGTGCTCCATTTTCGGGAGTTGTAACACAAAAAATGGTGGACGAAGGGAGCATGGCAAATCCGGGAATGCCTATTTTGACGATTGAGCAGAATGGTGAATTGCAGGTTATAGCATCTATCCCCGAAAACTATATACAGGATGTAAAAGTAGGCGATGTAGCCAAGATGGAATTGAAATCATTAGGGATAACGATCGATGGAAAAGTATCCGAACTCAGTCCGTCGGCATTCCGCACAGGAGGACAATACTCGATGAAGTTGGCTATTGACAGCAAAGATAAAGAAAATATACGTCCGGGAATGTATGTAAATATATTGATACCGAATAAAACAAGTGAGAATATTACATCTAAAATCATGCTGGACAAAAGCTCTATTGTATACCGTGATCAGCTTACGGGAGTATATGTGATAGACGACCAAAGTCAAGCTAATCTTCGCTGGATACGTTTAGGCAAGACAATCGGCAATCAGGTAGAAGTTCTTTCGGGGTTGAGCCAAAACGACAAAATTGTATCCAAAGCCGAAGGCAAATTATATAACGGAGTAAAAGTATCTGTAAATAAATAAAATTATGGAAAACGGAATTTCAGGGAAAATAGCCGGAGCGTTTATCAAGTCTAAATTGAGTATCCTACTCATGCTAGCTTTTATGCTCTTAGGTCTGTTCAGCATATATTTCATACCCCGCGAAGAAGAACCTCAGATTGAAGTTCCTATGGCGGACATCATGATTGGTTATCCCGGAGCAACACCTCAGGAAGTAGAATCGGGTGTTGTACAACCTATCGAAAAAATCATATCGAATATCAAAGGTGTAGAGCATGTTTATTCTACGTCTATGAATGGTATGGGTATGCTCACCGTACAATTTTATGTGGGCGAAGATGTGGAACGTTCGTTAGTAAAACTTTACAACGAAATGATGAAGAATATGGATCGTATGCCACAAGGTGCTACTATGCCATTGGTAAAATCACGAGCCATAGATGATGTGCCTGCATTAGCTTTCACTTTTTGGAGTGACAAAATGGGCGATTATCAGATTCGTCAGGTAGCAGAAGTAGTTGGCAACGAGATAAAAAAAATACCTGATGTAGCACAAGTGAATATTGTAGGTGGACAAAGCCGACAAGTGAAAGTCATGCTCGACAAAGACAAGATGGCTCAAAGCAAGCTCGACTTTGGAGCAATAGCCCAATCACTGCAAGCAAATAATGCACAGATGCAAAGCGGAAATATCGTAACAGGAGATATGGTTTACTCTGTGCAGACAGGCAATTTCTTTGCGAATGTAGAGGAAGTGAAGAATCTGATTGTAGGAACAAATGACAATCAACCTGTCTATCTGTATCAGATTGCAGAAGTAGAAGATGGACCCGAAGTACCCAAACAATATGTTTCGTTTGGATATGGAGCTGCGTCAGGCGATAAAAAAGCCGGCATGCCCGACGACTATTCGGCTGTAACTATTTCTATTGCTAAGAAAAAAGGTGCTGATGCAATGAAACTGGCAGAGGTGGTTATTGATAAAGTAGATCACCTGAAAAAAGATGTCATTACAAAGGATCTGAATATAGAAGTGACTCGCAATTATGGCGAAACAGCTTCGCACAAAGTATCCGAATTGCTATTCCACTTGTCTATTGCTATCGTAGTCGTAACCTTGTTTGTGATGTTAGCAATGGGATGGCGTGGAGGATTGGTCGTATTTCTTTCCGTACCTGTAACGTTTGCCCTTACGCTCTTTGCCTATTACTTTTTGGGTTATACGCTCAATCGCATCACCTTGTTTGCGTTGGTGTTTGTGACGGGTATTGTGGTAGATGATTCTATTGTGATTGCGGAGAATATGCACCGTCACTTCAAGATGAAAAAACTACCACCGTTACAAGCTGCGCTATATGCTATTAATGAGGTAGGGAATCCGACTATCTTGGCAACGCTGACTGTTATCGCTGCCGTACTGCCGATGGCATTCGTGTCGGGAATGATGGGGCCATATATGAGTCCGATGCCTATAGGTGCATCCATAGCCATGATTTTCTCTTTACTGATAGCTCTGACTTTGACTCCATATTTCGGCTATTTATTCTTAAGACATAAAGATAAAAAAGGAGAAGAACATGAAAGTGAAGAAAAAGAAACGGATTTGCACGAAACGAAAATATACAAATTATATGCTAAAATAATAACACCGTTTTTGGAAAACAGAAAACGCCGCTGGACATTTATGATTGGCTTAACTGTCGTTTTACTGGGATCGTTTGTGTTGTTTTATACAAAATCTGTTCCGGTAAAAATGTTGCCTTTCGACAATAAGAATGAATTTCAAGTGGTAATAGATATGCCGGAGGGAACGACATTGGAACGTACTGCCGCCGTAGCTAAAGAATTAGCTGTATATATCAGCCGAAATGATAAAGTAACCAATTATCAAACTTATGTGGGAACTTCTGCTCCTATCAGCTTCAATGGATTGGTTCGCCACTATGATATGCGAATGGGTGACAATGTAGCTGATATACAGGTTAATCTTGTTGACAAAGGAGAACGTAGCGAACAGAGTCATGATATAGCGACATCGGTGCGTGCCGATTTGCAAGCTATCGGCAAAAAATACAATGCCAATGTAAAAATAGTAGAGGTACCGCCCGGTCCTCCTGTAATGTCTACAATTGCAGCCGAGATATATGGTCCTGACTATGATCAACAAATAGCTGTAGCCAAACAAGTCAAAGATATACTGACTGCGACAGATAACGTTGTTGATGTGGATTGGTCGGTAGAAGATGCTCAGACTGAATATAAGTTTGAGGTGGATAAAGACAAAGCTATGAAATTGGGAATTCCAAATGCACAAGTTGTTCAGAATATGAGAGCGGCTCTATCGGGTATGCCTGTCGGTATATTGCATCAACCTTCATCAGTCAATCAAGTAGGTATTGTACTTCAACTGTCAGAAAAAGAGAAATCAAGCATAGAAGATGTACTAAGCATGAAAGTTGTGAATCAACAAGGTATGGCAATTCCCGTTAGCGATTTAGTGAAAGTCACTAAAGGTGAAAAGGAAAAGAGTATTCACCGCAAAGATCAAAAACGTGTAGTTTACATATTAACCGAAGTTGCAGGAAGTTTAGAAAGCCCTATATATCCTATTACGGAAGTGTCGGATAAGTTATCTCAGGNGTGTCGGGAATGATGGGGCCATATATGAGTCCGATGCCTATAGGTGCATCCATAGCCATGATTTTCTCTTTACTGATAGCTCTGACTTTGACTCCATATTTCGGCTATTTATTCTTAAGACATAAAGATAAAAAAGGAGAAGAACATGAAAGTGAAGAAAAAGAAACGGATTTGCACGAAACGAAAATATACAAATTATATGCTAAAATAATAACACCGTTTTTGGAAAACAGAAAACGCCGCTGGACATTTATGATTGGCTTAACTGTCGTTTTACTGGGATCGTTTGTGTTGTTTTATACAAAATCTGTTCCGGTAAAAATGTTGCCTTTCGACAATAAGAATGAATTTCAAGTGGTAATAGATATGCCGGAGGGAACGACATTGGAACGTACTGCCGCCGTAGCTAAAGAATTAGCTGTATATATCAGCCGAAATGATAAAGTAACCAATTATCAAACTTATGTGGGAACTTCTGCTCCTATCAGCTTCAATGGATTGGTTCGCCACTATGATATGCGAATGGGTGACAATGTAGCTGATATACAGGTTAATCTTGTTGACAAAGGAGAACGTAGCGAACAGAGTCATGATATAGCGACATCGGTGCGTGCCGATTTGCAAGCTATCGGCAAAAAATACAATGCCAATGTAAAAATAGTAGAGGTACCGCCCGGTCCTCCTGTAATGTCTACAATTGCAGCCGAGATATATGGTCCTGACTATGATCAACAAATAGCTGTAGCCAAACAAGTCAAAGATATACTGACTGCGACAGATAACGTTGTTGATGTGGATTGGTCGGTAGAAGATGCTCAGACTGAATATAAGTTTGAGGTGGATAAAGACAAAGCTATGAAATTGGGAATTCCAAATGCACAAGTTGTTCAGAATATGAGAGCGGCTCTATCGGGTATGCCTGTCGGTATATTGCATCAACCTTCATCAGTCAATCAAGTAGGTATTGTACTTCAACTGTCAGAAAAAGAGAAATCAAGCATAGAAGATGTACTAAGCATGAAAGTTGTGAATCAACAAGGTATGGCAATTCCCGTTAGCGATTTAGTGAAAGTCACTAAAGGTGAAAAGGAAAAGAGTATTCACCGCAAAGATCAAAAACGTGTAGTTTACATATTAACCGAAGTTGCAGGAAGTTTAGAAAGCCCTATATATCCTATTACGGAAGTGTCGGATAAGTTATCTCAGGTAAAACTCCCTGAAGGATACACTTTATCTGAAGAATATAGTAAGCAACCAAAATATGAAGACAACTTTTCCTTAAAGTGGGATGGAGAATGGCAAATAACATACGAGGTGTTCCGCGATTTAGGATTAGCATTCTTATTTGTATTAATTATTATCTATGTACTCATTGTCGCATGGTTCCAAAACTTTATTACACCGTTGGTACAGTTGGCTGCTATACCTCTATCATTGATTGGTATTATTTTCGGCCACTGGATTATGGGAGCTTACTTTAGTGCTCCGTCTATGATTGGATTCATTGCCTTAGCGGGAATTATGGTACGCAACTCTGTATTGCTTATAGACTTTATCGACATACGGCTCAAAGATGGTATTCCATTAAAACAAGCTGTAATTGAAGCCGGAGCTGTACGCACCACACCTATCATACTGACTGCAGGTGGCGTAGTTTTGGGGGCAATCGTCATTCTATTCGACCCTATATTCCAAGGGTTAGCAATCTCACTGATGGGTGGAACAATAACCTCTACTGTGCTGACACTGATTGTTGTGCCGTTATTGTATTTCAAAATGTTGAAAAAGAAAGTAAAATGATTATGAAGCTATTAGTTGTATTAAGTATAAAGGAATATCAGGAGCAGGTAGGAAGTCTGCTCCATGAGGCCGGAGTAAAACGGTTTAGTGTAACAAATATCACCGGATATAAAAAGAAGGAAGAAAACTTGGGCTGGTTTGCAGCGAATGGAAGTAATGCAAAAACTAATTCGATAATGCTTTTCAGCTTTGTAACAAAAGAAATAGCAGACAAGGCTATTTTAGATATTGATAGTTGTAATATTGAGACAAAAAATCCTTTTCCTGTACATGCTTTTGTCCTTGATGTAGAGAATTTTTCTAAACTGATTTGATTATGAAACGTGAATATATTATACGGATAGTAGCGGGAACAATGGTACTAACAGGTATTTCTCTGGCTTATTTTATTTCTATCGGATGGCTGTTCTTACCTGCATTTGTTGGTGTGAATCTTATACAGTCTTCGTTCACTAAATTTTGCCCGTTAGAAATCCTGCTCGATAAATTAAAAGTTAAACGGTGAATTGATTAATTAATTTAAAGAGAGCAAAACCGAATATCGAAATAGTCTTTTGCTCTCTTTTTTAGATATGAAAACTAGAATTTATACAATAATCATATTCTTTATTCTCATTATACGTGCTCCGATTGCTTATTCACAAGAGAATACCATCTTACAGGTAGATAGTCTTTCTCTTCGGAATAACTATCTGAATGAGATGCAGTCGATAAATGTATTGAAACATAAACCGATTGAAGTCTCGGAAGATCTTGTAAGGTCTGTGCTCGACAAGCAGGCTCCTTTTGCGGTATATAAGGATAATTATATGGTAACGGGAATCCCTTTAAACAAATCGGTAACCCGAAAAACAGCAGATGCATTCTTCCAGTTTAGCATTCGTCACAGGGTTACCAGAAGTGTATTTCCTTTTAATTCGTTCTTATATATCACTTATTCTCAAAAATCGTTCTGGGATATTTATGATGAATCAAGTCCTTTCCGTGATACTAATTATAATCCGGGAATAGGGATAGGACGGTATGTCATAAAAAATGACAAACTGAAAGGAGCGGTAATGGTTTCTATGGAACATGAATCGAATGGCAAGTCCGAAGAAGATTCTCGTAGTTGGAACTATATAAATCTGTCAGTCAAATACTTTTACAATATGCGATTATCCGCTAAGGCCCAAGTGTATCTGCCTTATATAGAAGGGGATAATAATAAAGATTTGTTACGCTATAAAGGTTATGGTATCTTTTCCATCAATTATATTGATAAGGAAAATCTATGGTGGTTCAGTCTTAATATAATCCCACGGGATAAGTTTATAAACCCTAACTTACATACATCTTTATCATTTAGAGTATCGAAAAATTCAAACCAATACTTAACTTTGGATTATTATGCAGGATATGGAGAAGGGTTGCTGAATTATAAAAAATATACAAATCAATTAAGAATAGGGTTTACGATAAAGCCGGATTTTTTCAGTGCATATTAATAAAAAAATGAATAACGATGAATAGTAAATGGGACGAAAGTTACAATATTGAAGAATACCGATACGGGGAAACCCCGAATCTATTCTTTAAGGAAACGATAGATACTCTTCCGATAGGAAGAATTCTTCTTCCTGCTGATGGAGAGGGACGCAATAGCGTATATGCAGCTGTGAGGGGTTGGACGGTAGATGCTTTTGATCAAAGTTTGCAAGGCAGAGAGAAAGCTCTAAGATTGGCACAAAAAAACAATGTGGATATTTCGTTCAAAGTAATTGATTTTGAAAATGTCTCCGAAAACTATATTAGAGACTCTTACGATGCCATCGCTCTTACTTATGTTCACTTGCCTGAACAGCTAAAAGCAAAGTATCACCAATCGTTGTTGCCTTTATTGAAAACCGGAGGGCATATTCTTATCGAAGGATTCAGTAAAGAGCATGTAAAGCATCAGCAACAAAATCCATCGGCCGGAGGTCCTCCACATGTGGATATGATGTATTCGAAACAAGAGATTTTATTGATATTTGATTCTTTAGCGATCAATCTCTTGGAAGAAAGGGAAATAGAATTGGCAGAAGGTATAGGCCATAATGGGAAAGCCTCTGTAATACGCTTTATTGGGCAAAAGATATAAATAAAAATAGCGGCAATGGTTATCATTTACCATTGCCGCTGTTTGCTTTATAGATCAATATACTTTTTTGAATTTTTCATGATTTTCTTTTTGTAATTTCTTCTGTGTGATCGATTGCTATTACTTTATTCGCAATATCCACATTAACTCTATATATCACCGGAATAACACCAATTTCTTTACCTATAAAATTGTTTTCATTCTTGATTATTATGGTTTGACTACAGGTTTCAGTGTTTCGGGAATATCAAGCTCAGCACATTTTATCGATTCAAGTTTCTTCTTACCCAAATCGGTTAAGGTAAAATACATCTGGCGCTTATCCTCTTTACCTACAATACGTCTGATGAGCCCCTTCTTCTCTACCGACTTTATTACTTTCGATGTATTCGAATTACTCAGTCCCAATACGCTCGCTAATTCATTGGACGAATATTTCTGAGCATTTAGCGAACAGAGTAGCATTCCTTCATTCAGGCCAAGATCATATAATTGTTGAAAATTTAATTCAAAGTCATATATCGCCCGATACACATCCCTGATCTGGCATAATGTTCTTACCTGCGAATTGTTTATATTGTCTGCCATTTTGGTTTTAGTTTATTCATGTTCTTTTAATAAAATATTGTCAATAGCTTCCTTTAATTGCTGTTTGGGTAATGCTCCGGCAGCCATTTGAGGTTGTCCCTCCATCGGAATAAACAACAAAGATGGTATGCTTCTTATTCCAAAAGCAGCAGCAAGTTCAGGCTCTGTCTCTGTATTTATTTTATAAATATATATACGGCCTTCATATTCTGCCGCTAATTCCTCCAATACAGGAGCTATAGCCTTACATGGCCCACACCAGTCGGCATAGAAATCAATCAAGGCCGGCTTATCCCCTAAATATTTCCATTCAGTAGGATTTGTTTCAAAATTAGCAACTTTTGATAAAAATTCAGCTTTTGTTAAATGTATTGTTGTCATTTTATTTTCTTTTTTAGTTGTTTCTTTTATTTGATCTTTCGTTTCTGTCTTGTTATTACAAGATATAAGT
Organism: uncultured Dysgonomonas sp.; assembly: GCF_900079725.1. Taxonomy (NCBI): domain Bacteria; kingdom Pseudomonadati; phylum Bacteroidota; class Bacteroidia; order Bacteroidales; family Dysgonomonadaceae; genus Dysgonomonas; species uncultured Dysgonomonas sp. The sequence continues at coordinate 2,791,729 of NZ_LT599032.1, read as the reverse complement.
AATAATGCCATTAGGGGGAGTAATATTGTATACTTCATTTAATCCGGTTTATATTTTTTTATCTGATTACCGTAGATATTTCCTTTGTGCTTGTTATCCGTATAGCATCCTGAAGACCCGCAACATGAAATATTCATAATTGCCTGAAAAAACAGTAATCCGGCTAAGACAAGAAATATATAATCCTTAGAGGATATTGAATAGATAGCTATCAACACTCCCAACAACAACCGAATTATTCGGGCCAAATCCCAATTCTTTAATATACGATTCATTTTGTTATTTATTTAAAATTAAACCAGCTTCCACCATTATATACTTCCTGAAAACCTTTATTTCTTAGGAGAGTTACGGCACTGCGGCTACGCATGCCACTGGCGCATACAGCAATAATCGGTTTGTCTTTTTTCAGTTTCGATAAATTACTGCTTAAACTATCTAACGAAATATTGATTGAATTGATTGCCGCCCCTTGTTTATACTCTTCTTTTGTACGAACATCCAGAAGTATAGCTCCATTTTCTAAAAGAGCTCTAAAGTCGGCTTTATCCTCCAGTCCGAATAATCTGCTAAGAAATCCCGCCATATTATTTATTCTATTACTGTTTATTTACTTTATTCCTTTTAAAAATTCCGCCGAATAAGCCACCCAATAATACTCCATATAGAGTACTGATCGTAGGTGATGATGTTATAGGGCAAGTACCGGTACTACATCCGATGTACCTCCAATACATATACCCGCCTATTGCTCCGATTAGGGCTCCTACCAGATATGTCCAATTGTTTTTTATGATTTGCATATTCAATTCGTTTATATTTCTTACAAAGATAATATTTAATTTCCTATAGAATATAATTCTTTAGGAAATGTAGTTAAGTAAATCATAATTCATCTTAAATTCAGAATAATAGTTAAGCTTTTCTGTTTATAAAGAATGCTTTGTTATTGCTGTTACGTATGTCTTATATCCGCCAGATAAGTTTACAACATTCGAAAATCCATATTGTGCTAATATTCGGAAAGCAATATACCCTCGTAATCCGACAGCACAATAGATAAGAATACACTTCTCTTTCGGTATTTCTTTGATTCGGGAACGCAGTTCATCTAAGGGGATGTTTACTGCCCCATCGATATACCCTTCTTTGCATTCTTCTGTGGTACGGACATCCAGCAGGATAGTTTTGAGAAAATCTATTTTTTTTAATATCCCGCCATTGGACAATCTTCATCTTTCCTTTAAGAATATTATCGGCCACATATCCAGCCATATTGACAGGGTCTTTAGCTGATGAATAAGGCGGAGCATATGCATGCTCAATATCTATCAGATCGTAAATTGCACCTCCTTTTTTTATAACCTGAGCAAATAACTCAATTCTTTTATCTGCTCCTTCTTTTCCTACAACCTGAGCCCCCAGAAGCTTTCCATTTAAGGGAGAGAAATTTATCTTTATTGACAGTTGAGATGCTCCGGGATAGTACCCTGCATGCGAACTCCCATGGGTAAAAGATGATATATGCTCAATACACTCTCTGTTCAGCATTTTGGATGAAAGTCCTGTCGCCGCAACGATTAGGTCAAACACCTTGGCAATAGATGTGCCAATAGTTCCCGAGTACATATATTTATTGTCCTCCAGTATGTTATCTGCAACAATACGGGCTTGTTTATTGGCCGGACCTGCCAGAGGAATCAGCATTTGTTTATTTATTACCGGATTCAATATTTCTACGGCATCGCCTAACGCGTAGATATTATTATCACTGGTCTGCATATAACTATTAACTTTAATTCCTCCTGTAGTTCCAAGTTCCAGCCCTGCATCTTTTACAATCTTAATATCAGGGCGAACACCAATACTTAAAATAACCATATCGGAGATAAGTTCTCTACCACTTTCCAGTCCTATTCGAATGCCATTTTCTCCTTCGAGGAAAGAGGTTACTCCTTCTTTCAGATAAAGCCGTACCCCTTTCTGTCTAAGATGCTGATGAACTATTGCGGCCATAGAAAAATCAATCGGAGCCATAACCTGATCCGCCTTTTCAACTAACTGCACTTCGAGTCCTGCATGATATAAGTTTTCTACCATTTCCAGTCCAATAAATCCACCGCCTATGACAATTGCTTTTTTCGGCTTGTGAGTTATAAGAAAGTTCTTGATTTTATCGGTATCAGGTACATTACGAAGTGTAAATATCTTTCTACTATCGATGCCCTTGATTGGAGGTTTCACCGGTTCTGATCCGGTAGATACAATGAGTTTGTCATAAGATTCAGTATATTCCTTATTTGTAACAAGGTTTTGTATGGTTATACTTTTCTTTTCCCTATTGATGCAGATTACTTCCTGTAATACTCTGATATCTATCTTGAATCGCTTAGAAAACCCGTCTACAGTTTGGACGAAAAGATTATCTCTGTTCGCTATTGTACCTCCGATATATAATATGGTAAGCCACAATTGGCATAAGAAATATATTCACCTCTTTCAAATAAAATAATTTCAGCTTGTTCATCCATTCTTCTTAAACGGGCTGCAACAGAAGCTCCTCCGGCAACCCCACCTATGATAAGTATTTTCATATATTTGTTTTTATTATAATTGATATAATCTTATGGTGTAATGATTTCTTTTATCATTTTAACTAATCGAATTATAAACTCTGTATATTTATTTTCTTTCGACTGTATTTCTTTTATTTTCTCTCTACCTTTATCTGTTAGGGAAAAGATCATCTTTCTTTTATCTGGTTTCCCGATTCTTCTTATAATGTATTTTTTTATCTCAAGATTTTCCAATATTCTGGATGTTCGAGAGTTTGATAAACCAATCTGATTGGATAGATAGCTGGCACAAGAGGTCTTTTTATTATACAGGGAGTATAAGATAAAAGCTTCATTTAATGTGACTCTATTATCCTCTAAAAATTCTTTATCAAGTCTATAAAGAGCTTTCTGTATATTTTTTAATCTGATTAAACAAATCATAATTCCAATGGAAATAATAAACAAAGGAAATTAATATTTTGATATAATCAAATTTAATTGATATTAATTATCAAATCAGGACTTCTGTGCTACATCCCTCAACCATTACTCATCGACAGTTGAATGAGAAACAACTTATTGAAATTGGAGTTCAAACTGCCTGGAATTGACTACGAGATTAATGGATTGGAGTTATTAAATAGCATCCCTCAACTTAAAGGAAAAGTGTTAGAATATGAAAAGATTGGTGTTTGTAGTACTGGAGACACATTTATTACCAATCCGATTACAGTATATGGTGATATAATAGAAATGGAGGCCATTATTGGAATGGCAGGCAAGAGCAAAGGTTTAGAAAGTGGGAAAGCAAGTGCCCAATTTATCAATCGTATTTATGCTCGTCGTGTAATGTCTACAGGGCTAACTTCATTTTCAGGCTCTGAACTTCCCGAAATGATTGCTAGAGGGGAATTTGTAGAAGCTTCAGAAAAAGAAAAATTAGAGGAAATGCTTATCTTTTTTGAAACACTTACAGCCAATATTTTCTTTGAAGGCACACATTATTTGAATTCTTTAAGATATCGTTTCCAGACAAGTAACATCAAAAATAAAAAAAATGTAATCGAAAAGATTAAGAATCATCTCAATAATAGCCACTTGAACAAAAGTTGCTCTTGAATTGATGGGACAAAGTTCTACTTATAGGGTTAGCCATCTGATTTGTAATATCACTAATCTGATTGAATATATATCCCGTAAATATAGGAAAGATGGGATAAATTTCAGTTTTGTATTCAATCAGGTTTCCGAGGTATATTTTGTTTCGAAGAGTTACTTATCCCGCATTTTTTCTAAATACCTTCGGAGTAGCCTGCTCGCTCTTCTTGAAGAACTTAATAAAGTGTGAAGGATCTTCGAATCCTAAACAGAACGCAATTTCATTGATCGTCCAGTTTGTATGTTTCAGTAAGGCTCTTGCTTCCAAGGCTATCCGCTCTGATATTAATAGCTTTGTCGTTTTTCCGGTGACTTCTTTCAGTACCTTGTTGAGGTGATTGACATGAATATTTAGTTGTTGTGCATAATCACTTGGTGAATGAAGTCGGATACTTTGCATGGTCGATTCTATCGGGAACTGCCTTTCCAATAGTTCGAGGAATAAAGATGTGATTCTGTCAGATGCATGAGACTCTTTGTGTCCAACAGGCTGCATTATAGCAGGGCGCATTTTCAATGCTGTGTGAATAAGCTCTGTAACCAGATTTCGAAGGACATCGTATTTATAGACATAATCGGAAGTAATCTCCCTAAACATTTTATCATAAATTGTCCGTACCTGCCTGAACTCTTCATCATTCAGATCTAATATCGGTATTCCATGAGGCTGGAATAGAGGATATGCTTTAAAATCGCCATATCCTTTGAAGAAGTCTTCCGTAAAAACACAGAATGCACCTGTCTTGTCAAGGCTCAGAGGTTCCCAATTATAAGGAACCTGTGGATTTGCAAACAAGAGCATATTATTTTCTACAACCAGCGTTTTGTCGGCATAATGAACTGTATTACTACCGGATATCAGACTTATCTTATAGTAATCTTTACGACTGTATGGGATTGTATGATCAGGCTGTATATAATCACCTAATGAAAAGACATTGAACTGGCCTATCTTCCCGATAATCTCACTTGGTAAGATTCCTAATTTAATGCGATAAAAATCTGCTAATGACAATGCCTTTTCCATTATAATGCCAACTTATATATTCTTTTTCCTTATCAAATACTTTGGCCTCCGGAGACCTCAATCCGCTGAGCATTCACCCATCGTGCGTCATCAGTACATAAAAATGCAACTACTCCACCAATATCATCAGGTAGACCGACTCTTCCTAATGGGATTGTACTGGCAGTTATTTTATTGACTTCCTCGTTGTCTCTGACAATACCTCCGCCAAAATCGGTTGCAATAGCACCCGGAGCAACAGCATTAGACCGAATACCTCTGGCTCCAAGTTCTTTTGCCTGATACCTTGTTAATACCTCAATAGCTCCTTTCATAGATGCATAAGCGGAATATCCGGGCCGGGAGAAACGTGCCAGACCTGTTGAGATATTGATGATACCACCTCCGTCTTCGAGTATGTTCAATGCTTTTTGGGTAAAGAAATAAACACCCTTGAAATGGATATTGAAAAGACTGTCGAAATCCTCTTCGGTTGTTTCGGCAAAAGCTGAATTAATTCCGATGCCTGCGTTATTTACCAGATAGTTTATTTTCTGAGTACCAAATTTTACAGACAACTCCTGTTTAAGTAATTCGAAAAAAGAATCGAAGCTTTTTACATCGGCAGTATTGAGTTGGAGAGCAATGGCTTTTTGTCCGAGTTGCTCTATCTCTGCGATTGTTTCTAAAGCACTTTCCTTTTTGCTGTTGTAGGTAAGGACTACATCCAGCCCTTTACGGGCTATATTTAAAGCCATATTTTTACCTAGCCCACGGCTGCCGCCTGTTACCAATGCGATTTTTGATTGTTGTGACATAATTCAATAGTTTTAATTACAACACAAAGATACTGGTATATAGCTCATTGATACTGTATGATTCAATCCGCTTATGGTAAAAATCAAATAATTGGCTAGCCTCTCTTCGAAAGACTTTAGTTGTATATCAGAATATAAGCATTTAGATATGTTGCTAAAAACAGCCAAAGAATATAGGGAATAAATAAGATCCCACTCACTCTTTGCGCCGGATAACATTTAAAAGCATAATATAATACGCCCAGATCCAACAAGATAATATTGATAAAACCTAAAAGAGGGTTTTGCAGATAAAAGAATGAAATGCTCCATATAAAATTAAGGAACAACTGAACGACAAATAATGAGGTAAGAAATTTCTTGTTCTGTTCTTTTGAGTTCAATACTAGTCCGATAGAAATACCCATGCATAAATATATTATACTCCATGCAATCGGAAAAGCTATATTGGGTGGAGTTATTGCAGGTTTATTCAATGTCGGATACCATGTCTGTATCGATTCCGATTGAAAATAACTGGCTGTGAATCCGACTAAAAAACAGATAATTACAGGAAGTAATATGTATAGAAACTTTCTCATATGAATATTAGTTTTTGTTCTTGCTAATTATGTTATGATTTCCCAATCCTCAATTCCTCCTTCTATTGTTTCAAATAAAGGATGTGTTTTTAGATCAGACAATGAGGGTAACTTCACTAAAAGTTCAGGACTTCGTTTTTGAAGTTTTCGCCTCAGATGCTCATATTCATATTCCAATTGCCCTTTAGTTACAGGGATGGGAGAAATATTCTCAATCATACGAATTTTCTCTTTGCTATATGAAAAATTTCTTCTCGCAGCTTCCTTATATATTTCAGTAAGGAAAGCATCGATGTAAAGATTCGGCTCGGGGCTATTCTTAAAACGGATCAACTGAGAGTGATTTGTATATCCTTTTGTATTGCCCAAGAGCACATTCTTAGCCAATAACCCTTCACGCCAGGAGGCATTAAGCCCTGCCGAGTCAAGATACTGGGGATGTAAAGACCATAATCGCATGTATTATTTTGCTAAGAGTTTTTCTATAGCTCCAGAAATCTTTGACGGATTGGTTATCGGAGCATAGCGATTAATGATATTCCCCTCTCTGTCTATCAGAAATTTAGTAAAGTTCCATTTTATAGAATCACCCAAGAATCCGTTGCTATTTTCTTTCAGGTATTTATAAAGAGGATCGGCATTGTCTCCGTTAATATCAATTTTTCCTAAGGTGCTAAATATCGTTTTATTCTTCATTTCACAAAAGAAGGTGATTTCATCATTAATTCGGGGACCTTGTTTCCAAAACTGATTGCAATAGAAATCTGATATCTCAAAAATACAAAAAAATTCATATAACAAAAGTAAAAAGAAATTCTATTAAGCTGAGATGAAAACAGAAGATCTTTTTGCCCATGTCAATTTGCTGATCCTATATTATAGGGCTTTATGCTATAGGGATGCTTATATGACCTCACGAATATCTATTTTAAATACCACGACAGGCGTTCCGTGTCTGCCATTTTCAAACTATATATAAGCAAAGTAAGTAATATATTGTATCCCTAATATACAATTATTATCAATTGCTTTTATCAAAATAAACCTTAACCTTTTTTTTACTCAATCTTCTCATGAGCCAATTCTCTATCTTTATCTGATCATTCTTTTGCAGAATGCGTTTAGATGTAATCATAAATACCCCTGTTTTATCTTGAAGTAAGGAGTCGCTTTGAGCGTAAATATATGCTTCTGCATATAAACAACTCTCTATCTGAGGATACAAAGGGGTCAATTCAGACAATAATTGTTTCCCTATAAGATATTGGCTTTGTATACTGTCTATTTTTTGTTTATACCCCGCAATCTCTACATTTAAGCGGGCTATTTGTTGCCGGGACCTCTCTTCTTCAGATTGAGCTTTTTGTCTATCTTTAGCTATATCATTATCTATGGCCAACCCTTGTTCTATCGTTATCTTAGCATCATCTAAAGAGAATAAGCCTGCCTGATCGATAATCGCTTTTTTATCATCTTCTGTCAATGAAGATCCCCCGTATATCAGATTAATTTCTTTTTTATTCGCACTAATTTCGTTGTTGAGCAAATAATTCCCTTTATATATTCCTATATACCGTGTATACTTTTCTGCATTTACTCTGAATTTCTCATTTTGGGACATCCGATAACCCAAATATATGCTGGGTAATATGATTATAATAAGTACAATGGACAAACCTTGATTGATACGTTTCTTTCTTGTCTCACTTATATTGGTATCTCTGATTGGAAACCTCAACATTTGAGAAATTAAAACCGAAGCATAAGCAATACAAACTGTATTGATGGTAAACAGATAGAATGCTCCATAGAAAAAAGAGAATTGGAGCGTAGCTAAACCGTAGCCGGCTGTACAAAGAGGTGGCATCAAAGCCGTAGCAATAGCCACGCCGGGAATGACATTTCCTTTCTGCTTGCTGCTGATTGCGATAATACCGGCAAAGCCTCCGAATAAAGCAATCAATACATCGTAAATAGTAGGACTGGTTCGGGCCAAAAGTTCAGAATGAGCTGTATGAACAGGGGTTATTGAAAAATAAACAGTTGATGCTATAAGGCTGGCCAATACTGCAAAACCAAAGTTTTTAAGTGACTGACGAAGCAATCCGAAATCATGAATAGCAATACTGTATCCCATTCCATTGATTGGCCCCATCAAAGGAGAAATAAGCATGGCTCCTATTATCACAGCAGTTGAATTGGTGTTAAGCCCCACTGATGCTATAATAATAGCACAAACTAATATCCAGATATTGGTTCCCTTGAAAGAAATCCCCTGTATTATTGAATTGTGGATTTCTTCAAAGTCTTCTGTTTGCTTTTGTAGACTGACGTAAGTGACTACTTTTCGTATTAAGTTGTACATACTATATATTATTAGTATTCAGGCTGTATTCCTGATTTGAATTTCTACGGAAAAGGTACTTCTTTTTTATCAATTATATATTTACCAATCACACTTATTCTATTTATGATTTTTGTTCTTACTTATAAATTGTTTAATATCTTTGTTCGACCCGTAAACAACCAAGATGTCATTTTCTTCTAACATTGTATCGGGGTTTGGTATACCCTGTACATCCGCAACAACTCTGGTTTTCCCGATTATACTCTTTTTTTCTACATTTTTGATAACAGTCAACACGAGCATATTATATTCCTTACGAAAGCCGACTTCTTCGATTGTCTTACCAATGAGAATATCCGGAACCACAACCTCTACCATGCTGTAATTCTCATTTAACTCAAAAGAATCTACCATTCCCCGGAGCGTTAGTTTCTTAGCCCATCTTTCAGCCGTTTCTTCTTCCGGGCGGACAATTTCATGCACACCGATTGCCTGTAATACATTCTCTTGCAGAGGATTCAAAGATCTTCCGATAAGCCGTTTTACGCCTAGGTTTTTAAACATAGCTGTCGCCATTATATTAGCACCCTGATCTTCTCCGATACAGACAATCACCACATCTGTATTCTTTAAGGGCAGTGTTTCTACTGCTGCTGCATCCGTTACATTTAAACATGCAACATGTGTTATCTTATCTTTCAGCTCATTTACCCGTTGCATCTTTGTATCCACTCCGATTACTTCATTTCCCTGTGATACTAATTTTTCAGCAAGCGAAGAACCAAATACTCCGAGTCCGACAATAATATATTTCATCTTTTCTTTTTTTAAGTAACAGTAAGACTTTAACAATCTATATTGGAATCATAACTACCTATTTTTATTATACTTACCAAATGATAAATAGGTCTGAGACCTTAATTAATCAATATCTCCTCTGATGGATAAGTATAATTAGACATCCTTACCTGCTTAAAGAAAGCAATAAGCAAAGTGAGTGTTGTTACACGACCTATAAACATAAGTATTATCAGCACCAGTTTACTGGCAGAACTTAAACCGGGAGTGATCCCCAAACTCAATCCAACCGTACTATAGGCCGAAACCGATTCAAAGATAATATCTAATAAACGCAAGCCTTCATCGAAATATGAAATAAGTAATGACCCTATTGCTAAGACAACAACAGAAAGTGTCATCACCGCAAAAGCACGTCTTATGGATGTTTCGGATACCTCCCGGCTACACACTTCTATATTCTTTCGTCCTCTGGCCAAACTGATAAAATTCAATACTGCTATTGCAAATGTACTCGTTTTTATACCTCCTCCTGTAGAGGCAGGAGAAGCACCGATCCACATCAGAATGATTATGATAATCAAAGATGATAAATGTAGTTGATTAAAATCAATGGAATTGAAACCGGCTGTACGGGGCGTTGTTGCTGTAAATAATGCGGTAACAAATTTTCCGACTCCCTGATGGGAAGCAAGTATATTGTTATATTCATTTATAAAAATAAGGATTGTTCCGATAACGATTAAAGAAAATGTTGTTATCAGGTTGATCTTACTTCCCAGTTTCATCACCCAGGGCTTGTAAACGTCTTTTTTGTGATTGAAAATCTGTAAGAATGTTCTGCGGATTAAATGTTTCAGGTATTTCAACAAATTGATTACAATAGGGAATCCTAATCCTCCGAGAACGAAAAGAAATATCAGGCTCAATTGGAATCCATAATTATCCACATATCCGTTTTCCATGATACCATGCGGCAATGTGGAAAAGCCTGCATTGCAAAAAGAGGATATGGAATGGAATACTGAAAAGTAAATCCGGTCACCCAAGTAAGGTATTAAAGCAGGATTTAAACTTGTAAAGATAAAGAGTGCCCCCACAGCTTCGATGCCAATCGTTATAATCAATATTCGTTTTAACGTTTTAAAGATTTCATCGATCTTTTCTATATTCGAGATGTTACCTATTGTCAGTTGGTCTTCATAAGACGATCCTCCTTTAAAGAAGTAGCTGAAGTAACTGGCGAAAGTTAGTATACCCAAACCTCCGGCTTGAATCATAACCATGATGACTGTTTGTCCGAACAATGTAAAATCTTTACTTGTATCCAATGCTACCAGACCTGTTACACAGACTGCACTCGTTGTTGTAAAAAGAGCATCGATCAGACTGATACTCCCTGTCGTGGATATGGGTAGTAACAGTAGGATTGTTCCGATAAGAATCAAACCTAAAAAACTGAGAACAAACAATCTTGCCGGATTTAATCCGATATATTTTATTCGGGACAACATTATTTATGCTTTTACTGAGCGGCTTAATGTGATATATCCTAACACTCCCCCGATGATAGAAGCAGCAAAAATACCGATCTTAGCCTGTACCATATATTCGGGATGAGTAAATGCCAGCGATGTGATAAATAGCGACATGGTAAAGCCGATAGATGCCAGCAATCCTAAACCAAACAGGTTGCGTACATTCATTCCTTGAGGGAAGGGTGCGACTTTAAGCTTTATCAGTAAAAGGGTAAAGCCGACAACACCCACTACCTTACCCACTAACAAGCCTAAGCCTACACCAAGAGCTATATTCGTACTGAATAATTGTTCCATATCAATATTCAGTGAAACACCGGCATTGGCCAGAGCAAATATTGGAATGATAACAAATGTCACTAAAGGATGCATCCTGTGTTCTAAGCGTTGCAATGGAGGAATGGCTTTATTGGTATCTATTTTTATTTCTTCTAACAGATGCAATTGGTCATTTGTAAGTGTCGGTATTTCGTTCTTCGGATCGACCTCCCTGAACTTATTCAAATAGTGCTTTATTCTTTCTACAAACAGATTTTCCCTTATTTTGACATCGGCAGGAATCATAAAGGCTGCAATAACAGAAGCTATTGTAGCATGTACTCCTGACAAGAGAAATGATGTCCATACTCCCAGAATACCAAAAATGGCATAGAATAAAATACTCCGGACTCCCATTTTATTACCTATAAACATAATAAGTGCAAAAGCAAAGCCTGTAGCAAGGCTGAAGAAAGAGATGTCAGAAGTATAGAAAAATGCAATGACCAAGACTGCACCCAAGTCATCAACAATTGCCAGTGCTGTAAGAAATACTTTCAGCGATAGTGGAATCTTACTCCCTAACAAGTACAAAACGCCCAAAGCAAAAGCAATATCGGTTGCCATCGGTATTCCCCATCCGTGATGAACTTCTCCTGATGGATTAAATCCGATATAGATAAGTGCAGGTACCAGCATACCGCCGATTGCTGCACCAATAGGCAAAAGGGCTTTGCGGGGATTGGACAATTCTCCTCCAACAATCTCCCTTTTGAGTTCTAAGCCGACAACAAAGAAGAAAACAGCCATCAACCCGTCATTAATCCAGTGGTGGATGCTATATTCAAAGAAAGGTGTTCCATCAAATATAAATCCCAGCTTATGTTCCAATATATGGAAATAGTCTTCCGACCATGGGGAATTGGCTAAAATCATAGCTATGATAACACTCAGCCCGAGGACTATACCTCCGGCCTTTTCTTGTAATATAAACCGCTGAATGGGTTGGACTACCTTATCGATAGCTTCTTTTTTTTCTCCTGTCATCTATCCGGATTTTATGGGAATTTTTGATGTTTTAATAAACATCAAAAATAATTTATTTTTTTCGACTAGAAAAAATATTACCGATTAACTCTATTTTAATAGGTGTAGAATCCTTACAATGAGTGCATAAACATAAATTAACTTTTGATCAAGCTCTAATTTTACTACTTTTGCTCTTAATACCGGAAAATCCGGTACTGTTCAGGAACGGTTTTATTATTATCTATTGCCTTTCTTTATATATCCTGAGCTCTTTTTTTAATCTTATTATCACCTAAGAACTATTTATATCATTTGTAATGATGAGTTCTGCCGTGGGGTTATGTTTTAGATTTCACTATTTGGGTATCATCTTTTGTTTGTCCCATTTACAAATAGAATAGCTGCTTAAGATGAAGATATGATTCCCTCTTTATCCCTTTAAAGCAAAAAAGACATAAATAATATGACAAAAAACAAATTTTCATTTCGAACCACATTAACCAAATCAGTTGCTCTACCGGGGCTTATTGTTATACTTTTCATATCGCTTTATTGTGGTTTTTTTCCCGAACAAGCCAACAAATCTCTGTCGGTTGTAAAAACCTATTTTTTCAACAATCTGAGTTGGGTTTATGTATTGATGGTAACTTTGTTCGTTCTGTTTCTTATTATCATAGCTTTAAGTAAACTTGGTAATATTCGCTTAGGTTCGGATAATTCCCGGCCTAAGTACAGCTTTTTCTCATGGATAGCGATGCTGTTTGCAGCCGGTATGGGGATCGGGCTTATGTATTTCGGTGTGGCAGAAACAATGTCTCATTATGCAAATCCGGCAATAGACGATACGCTTCAACGGGCAAAGGAAGCCCAGCTATATACTTTTTTCCATTGGGGAATACATGCCTGGGCCATATATGCTGTGGTAGGATTGGTATTAGCTTATTTTGCCTATCGCTATAAATTGCCGTTGGCAATACGAAGCGGTTTATATCCTCTGTTGAAAGATAAAATATATGGTCCTATCGGAAATATTGTGGATACTTTTGCGCTGTGCAGTACATTTTTCGGAATTGCGACAACTTTGGGATTTGGTGTAGTACAGCTAAACGCAGGATTGCAAAGTATAGGATTGGTATCTGAGAACAGTTTTACATTTCAGGCTATTATCGTTATCGTAGTCATGGGTATCGCTATATTTTCAGCTTTTACAGGCGTAGATAAAGGTGTGAAGCGATTAAGTGAACTAAATCTGTCTCTTGCTTTTATTCTGATGGTATTTATTTTGATTGCAGGACCAACAATATATATACTTAGCACTTTTAGTGAAGGTATCGGTTATTACATCAGTAATTTAACAAATCTAACCTTTAATACTTTTGCCTATGAAACAGAAGCTCAGGGCTGGTTCTCGGGCTGGACAATTATGTATTGGGCATGGTGGATATCATGGTCTCCGTTTGTTGGGTTGTTTATTGCACGTATATCGAAAGGGCGTACCATACGTGAGTTTATTATAGCTGTTCTACTGATTCCTTCCTTATTCAATTTCTTATGGATGACTATATTTGGCAGTAGTGGTGTTTGGCTGGATAAATTCGTAGCAAATGGAGAATTGAGCCTATTGGCGAACAATCCGGATACTCTCCTGTTTCGCTTTTTTGAATATTTTCCACTCACCGGTTTATTGAATATAATAGCAATCTTGATGATTGGTGTTTTCTTTGTTACTTCGGCAGACTCCGGTATATTGGTTATGAACAGTATAGCATCCGGTGATAAAAAGAACTCGCCGAAGTGGCAAAATATATTTTGGGGTGTACTGCTCATCATTCTCTCTCTTACACTGCTTCGGGCAGGAGGTCTGGCCTCACTGCAGACGATGACTCTCATTTCCGCATTACCCTTTGGGTTGAGTATGCTACTCTTATGTTTTTCTTTATGGAAAGCTTTGCAAATCGATCATTTATTTCATAATACCAAACTGCCCTATGGTAGTATTGCATGGGACGGGAGCAGATGGAAGGAACGGCTGAACAGAATACTTACATTTTCCCATAAGAGGGATGTCAAGGACTTCCTGAATGGCACGGTAAAAGAAGCATTCGGCGAACTTCAGCAAGAGTTATCCGAAAATGATATTGAAGCTCAAATAATAGCAGGTAAAAAAACTCCTCTATCCATAGAGTTATTTATAAGGCATGATAAAATACGAAATTTCCGATATGGTGTCGTTGCTGAGCCTCAAACGATCTCGGAGTATATGATCGAGGAAGAGAATACTCCGAATGTTGATATGGAAACGCCTTATATACCGATTACCTATTTTAATGATGGGCGTAAAGGAAATGATATACAGTATATGACAAAAGAGGAAGTGATAGCTGATGTCCTCAGAGAATATGAANATATTGTCGGGACAGAAAGCCGCATATTCGGGAGAGTTGTATTCACCAGAACATAAGCAAAACGTTGAAGCGAAAGAGGCGGTAGTTTCTATTGCTCGGGATAAGGAGAAAAAGCAGTGTTTGGCGATTGACGATATATATTATGTGGATTGGTTCAGGGAGCAGAAAAAGAAGTTTTTACAGAGTATTGGGGTAAAGATCAAAGAGCCAAAACAACAAAAAGGGTTGGGAAGATAGAGAAAGCTTATAAATAAAGCTCGTAGAAGAGCTTAGGTAAGATATCTTAGAGAGGCATATCGCTATTTATAGTGTATGAGATTTTTATTTTGAGTTCTTCTTTAATTGTAAAGTATTGGCAGATTAGACGAAACTTATTTTGAGTGACTGTAACATAAATTGAAGACAGGGAGGCAATTCCCTGTTTTAGCATGAATTACAAAAATATTTACTAACTTTATATCTTTTGATTTAAAGATGTATATAAATCTATGCCTCATATAACGTTATCATTTTGGAGCGGAATAAAAGATTCTTTCGAGCAACGGACAATACCTTCAAAAACGGTTTTATTAAACGAAGGAGAGGTTGCCAAGAATCTCTATTATATTGAGAAAGGTTGCTTACGACTATACTTCTATAATGAGGGAAAAGACATTACTTTTCAATTCTTTTTTGAAGAAAGTATCGTTGCTTCATTTGATAGTATGTACGCAGGACAACCTAGTTTATTTTCTCTTGAGAGTATAGAACCTACTACAATTCGGACTGTCAGTAAGAAAGATTTCTATGACCTGGTAAATAAAAGACCGGAAGCCAAACAAGAGTACGAACACAAAATAATAGATAGATTTCACACCTATCAAAAACTCTTTCTGTCACGTATAAAGAATACTCCCCAACAGAGATATGAGGAATTGTTAAAAGAATACCCACATATATTGCAAAGAGTTCCTCAACATTACATTGCATCCTATCTTGGCATAACTCCCGTTTCGTTAAGCAGAATCAGAAACAGGCGAACTTAATTCATTTCTTTACAATTGTTATCGTCTTAATCCTTTTCACTTACCGACCTTTGTATTTATAATACTTAAAGATCGGCTGAATGAGAAAAATATCATTAACAAAAGGAAAATCTATATTTATTATTGATTTAATTCTAATACCTGTATTTCTACTCTTGATATACAGTGGGGTGAAACTACATGTAGCAGGACATACCAGCAATCACGATCTCTGGGAGTATTGGGCATTATTACAGGATTTTTATCGCTTACTGTCGGAGGATTCCACATAAAGGCACATTGGGCATGGTATAGAAACTTTATAAAAAGTGGGATAGGGAAAAAAAGCAAAGTTACAATAGTCTTGTCTGTATTATTTTTAATGGAGACGATTACGGGGATTATTCTTATTTTATTTCTTGAAGGTGGAAATTCCTCTATCGGGATGTGGCATTATAGGCTTGGTCTTGTAATGATAGTATTTATATTGATTCATATTACTACCCGATTTTCATTGATGATGAAAGGATTAGGATGGAAGAAAAAAGACATAAGTTAATTATATAAATGGACAGTGCCAAATATATTTTCTTCTTTAGTAGGCTGATAGCTTTATTAGCCATTGTAGGCTTTATCATTAGAATACAGTTGATTCTATTCTCTTAAAATATGCTATTCTAACTACGAGAGTATAGGATATTAAAAATATCAAATAAAATTGCAAGAGGACTTTCTTACCATTTCGGGCCCCTATTTTTCTTCACTTTCGGAATCACAATCTGTCTTTTCGCTTCTTCTTTTTTCTCCTTCGGCACTCTCGGATCACCAAATGACTCCTTATATTCAACGTCATCTTTATTCTCTTTCCACAAATACGGATATGCAAAAGTTCCGATGCCATACCACTTAACTTTAGCCTTTGTCATATAGCCATTTTCCACCAAAATCTTATCCTGAACACGCATTTCGTACTTTCCATATTTAACGAAACTGTCGGGCTGTTCTTTGGAGACAAAGACTTTTTCCTGTTTATCATCCGTAAAAACATAAGCCGATACTACTTGTCCGTTCGAACTTTTCATGTTTTCGAGATAGATAAATCCACCCTCTTTCAATATTTTCCACTGTTCAGTAGTTAGCTCGACCCCTCCAATCTTTGTGTTTTTCGGAGTGGCTTCGGCTTCTTTTCTTGCTTTATATTCAGCCTCTTTTTGGGCTTTCAGTTCTGCTTCCTGTTTCGCTTTTTGCTCTGCTTGTTGTTGCAGAAGTTCTTCCCGACCTCGTTTTCTTGCCTCCAAAACATTCTTATCAAATTCCTTTCGCAGATTTCCAAAGCTAAATTTTCGATCAATCTCCGAGCCTTTGAAACAGACATTATCGTATTTGAACGATACACCCTCGATCTCATTTATGCCCATTCCAATCCCCTGATTTTCAGTTGTCCTTTTATGTTTATAGATAAGCTCAATACCCAAATCTTGAAGGGCAAATCGTAGAGCAGCCGGATTCTTACAAGTCGGTAAAACTGATTTTATCGCATCGTAAATATAATACTTTACCCTATCGGGATTATCTAATTTCTCTCGTTTTACATTTTCTCTTCCCTTACCGTAAGTCAGATTATACTTATCCTTTAGTTTCTTACAGACCTTGATATTCCGTTTATAATCCTGATTAACAGAGATCAACTTCAGGTTATTATCGATTCGATTATATACAATATGCAGGTGCTCATTATCGGTATTGTGATGCCGGACTATAATATATTGCGTATTCTTGATTCCCATTTCTTGCATATATCCTTTGGCTAATTGGAGCATAAAACCGTTGGTCATTCTTGCTCTATCTTCGGGAGCAAAGGATATCGGAATATGCCCGACAGGCTGTTTTATCTCCTTTCTGCCGGAGCGTTGCATAGCAAAACTGCGGATCATACTTTTGGTACTATCCGCAAATACACCTTCGACTTCGAGTAATTCCGCTGTGTCATTTATCACATAATTGACACAGCCCTTGAACGATTTCCCTTTAATATTTTTAGCGATCATCTACTAATTCTTTAATCTTACCTGCCAGTATAACCAAGTCTAAACCTACTTGCAGAAACTCATTTCTGTTCACTCGCTTAGCTACTTGGTTCAGGTTATTTGCCATACCAGCCAGCTTCCGCATCAGGTCGAGTTCCTCCAACGTAAAGCGAGATTTGATACCTCCATTAATAGTCATCTCCCGAGCATATTGTGTCGGTTTTATTCCCAATATATCTGATTTTCCTTTCACGGAATTATATTCTTTTTGGGTCAATTTCAGATTGATTGAGACTGTCAATTTGTTTTCTCCTTTAGACGGTCTTCCCTTTTTCTTCCTATTCTCCATAACCATTATATTTGAGGTTATGAACTTCCCTGTACCTCAAAGTACAGGACAGTCCGACAGTTTTGCGACCATCGGGAGAGAAACGAAAGGGCTGTAAAGTGACCTTAAAATAGGCGACCAACGTGAGCGTATTTTCAAGCGGAGGATAAATTCAAGGAACGCCGGATTTATGTTTCGCGTGGTCACTGCCTCGCAGAGCAAGGTTTTTTCGGTAGTAATTCAAAAAGTCTCGGAGAGCTTTTTGGGTTACCCGAAAGATTACCTTGCTCCTTTGACAACGAGAAAAAAATAAAGAGGCGATGGTCTCTTTGTTTTTTGAATCGGTGGCAACATTTTCACTCCGAAGGGAGTGTATTATCGGATACTTCCGATGTTGCAATACTGTCAATGTATTGCCTATTGCTCTTCAAGGGTAGCCGGAGCAAATAAATGGTAGAAAGTGGATTAAATTTCTCATATCGTTGTATAAATTAGATGTATCCGACATGGATACTTTGGCAAATATAAAACGTATATTTGATAGTTATATCACTGACAATATGATGTGTATAGCTTTGCTTGGGGATGCTTTTATTTGCCATGTTGCCTGACAAAAAAGAGTCACTCTTGTTGCTCCTATTGGTAATATTACTATCTTTAGTACATGTATAATGGAGAGCAAAACATAGATTATGATAGCAATGTTCCCGAAGTATTTCGGGTTGTACAGCAGAGTCTCAATGACTTTGTGGCAATCAACTATGAAACAGCACTTGGCTTGGTCTCACAGCCACAACTCACAGAGGCAGAGATACTCCATTATAAAAGCAAAGTGCTGGATATCATCCGCAACAATCCTCCTTTGGCGAGCTTACCCAAATATCTTCGTAATGGCAGAGAGGATTATCTCTGGTATAGTGACTTTTATGATGAGACAAGCAAAGATGTTTATCATCGGTATCGCACGTTTGTCAAACCAATAGCTACGATAACTCCAAGCAACTATACTACAGAGTTAAGTAAAATTGATTTGCCCTATTTCCAAGAATTGGTAGACCTCGTAAGTTTGGAATGCTTGTGCATCAAATATGAGAAGCTTCTTCCAAAGCCTAAAGTAGAGGCTATTCAAGAAAAGACACCTATACAGGAAACTACTATTGCCAAAGAGACCAAAGCAATTGTTAAGCCTAAATCTACCAAGCGTTCTTACCAACCCAAACTTAGCAAAGAACAATATCTATTATTAGCCGATTGCATAGAAGCTCTCAAATTGTTTCGCTCAAAAATAAAAATATCTGAACTGAAGAAACTTCTTTCGGGGAAACTCCCCGAACCGCTACAGGTAACCAACCAAAAGACATTGGTCTATCTCCTTGACCAACTAAGTGAGCACAAATACATCAAAGATAAATGGGTATCGGTTGGCGATGGCAATAAAGACTTTATATCTTTTCGTACAGAGGGTAACAAAGAGCGGTATGGTGATAATAAACACTATATCGGTATGCAACAACTACTCAACTGCCGTAACCGTAACAAACGGGAACAGATATTTGGGCTTGAAAATATAGATACCCTGATAGATGAGCTAAACAAATCTAACCTCGAATAGTTAAAAAACATTATCAGGCTATATTTCCTATAAATATTTACGCTTCTCCCCAAACTTACACTATCTGCTTATATAGAGAACATTAACATAAAACAGTCGATTGACCACTATTCCCAAATTACTCCTTTCTGAGTATAGACTCTAATTGAATCATTCTTATAATCAATGCCATACAAACATAACCTGTTAGGTAATGCTGTTATGCTCACAGCGCAGAGCCCCGGAATGTGCTATACTTGCACCTGAGTTCGGAAACAGCGATATACAAAGTTGTATACTGCTTATTCTTTCGGAAAATGTAGAATCATGGGCAAGACCAATCGTATCAGAGATGTTTGAGTTATTTGATTATTCTAAACAAACAAGCCTAATACAGATATAAGTATTATCAGGAATAGTTATAACATTTAAAACAAATAACTTATGAGTGAAGATATTGAAAAAGATAAAACAGTAGATGAGAAACCAAATATATCCGATATGTTTGGCAATAGCACATGAATGCCAAATTCCACCAAGGCAAAACCCTCTCGTAAAAAAGACGAGGAAGAATATACCAACCGATTTTTGACAACACGAAAGATCAAGGATTATACTCCGGTCTATATAGATGTTCGGATGAAAGAGAAACTCCAGATGCTTGTTGCCTCGCTGCAACATATTGTACCCGAGATCACTCCGACTATGCTGTTATCGAATATTCTTGCGGATCACTTGTTGCAAAACAAAGAGTTGATAACTCGTGCTGCTAATGAAGGGTTAAAACGTTCTTTGGCAAGTACATTTAATAATGATAAAGAGTAAAACGAAAAAATAACAACTAAATAGAATCATTATGGAGATTGTTTGTATCGATTTACATACATGGGAACTGTTAAAACGACAGATTAGTAGATTAACCTCTGATATGGCTGCATTAAGAGCCGTCTATTGTTCCAATCCCAGAGACGGATGAATGGATTCGGCAGATGTCTGCCGTGCTTTGGGAATCTCGAAACGTACTTTGCAGACTTGGCGGAATAATGGTAAGATACCATTTGCAATGTTAGGTGGTAAGGTCTATTACAAGGAAGAGGATACTCATTGCCTACTCCAAACAGAAATTAAACCAGCCAAAAAGTAACTTATGGATAAATTTATCAATTACGAGTCTGAAGAGTTCAAGGAACTTTTGGAGCAGATAGAGCAATCCATTGAAGATGTGCAGGATGTTAGAGACAAGCATCGCCCAACATTGGCAGACGAACGGTATCTGAGTGGAGAGGAAGTAATGGAGTATCTCCATATCTCACCTCGAACGCTTCAAACTCTGCGAGATAAGCGAATGATCTGTTATACAACGATTGGTGGGAAAATACTTTATCCCGAGAAAGAACTTCAAGAGGTATTGCATAATAACTACCAATCGCCAGAATTGCCCTTTTGATATGCAGATTCTAAGGAGAGGGAGTTGAGTTGCCACTTACGCATAAAATGAAAACAAGCATTCTTGATGTTAATCAGGGATGCTTGTTTTAGTTTGAAGATATGCGTCATCGTCGGGTCAGTCATTTTCGTTGCAGGATATTTCTATACACTTCGAGCAAGGAAACAAGCAAGCCTCGGGGCGAAAATACTATCCCAGAGGATGGAGATTTTCGTTTTCGACCCGTAGGGCTTCGGGCTTGACTTGTTTGCCTTGTAAGAAGTGACCTTCTCCTGCAACAAAAGGGCTGAGCTGACCATCATTGTTCTTATTCTATTCCACCTTAGCCCATTTGGGGATGATATAAGTTGATGGATTAACGGGGTTATTTTCTCTCTTTTTTCGGGGCAACATTTCTTTTTGCTTTTTAGTGATTCGTTTGATGTTTCTGAAATCGGATTGAGGTCGATCTGTTTCCAATTTATACTTATCCCCGATTTTATCTGTCAATACCGCCATATCTTTACTTATCTTGTCGTTGGTGATTTTGGCATAAATTTGAGTCGTAGTTATGCAGCTGTGCCCAAGCATCTGAGAGACTGTTTCGATGGGTACACCTTGCGAGAGGCACACTGTTGTAGCCATTGTATGGCGCCCCATATGTGACGTAACTCGCTTATTTACACCGCATAATTTGGCTATACGTTGAAGGCAACGATTCATATTATCGCTGTGGCTTGGTACAGGAAATACAAAATTATTTTTAGCTACAAGGCGATATTGTTCAATGAGTTGTTTGGCTATTGGCAATAATTTGACATAGAACGTAGCGTTAGTTTTCTTGCGTTTAGCTATCAGCCACAATTCGCCATCGAAAGAGGTTTGAATATCATCAAAGGTCAATTTCTTGACATCTGCGTAAGCCAAACCCGTAAATGACTGAAAGACGAAAATATCTCGAATCTGACGTTGCTTGTATCTTCTGAGTTCCACAGTCATAAACCTTCGAAGTTCATCTTCGGTCAAATAACCTCTATCCCGAGTCTGGGCTTTGAATCGAAAGCTGGCAAAAGGATTGACATGGATATAGCCCTTGCGTTGAGCAATCAACATGATTTGTTTCAGCTTGGTTACAGCAGTAAGCAAAGTACTGCCTGCCAGCTTGCGTTCTTCCAACAAATAGGCATAATAGTCCTCAATAAATTGAGGCTCTATTTCCTTGATTGGAATATCGGAAAGATTATATCTGTCCCGAAGAAACATCTCTACTCTCCTGCGATTGATAATCAGCTGTTCGTAAGAGCCTTCGGTGCGATCTTTGCCTACACGTTTAGCATAGCTTTCGTAGAACTCATCAGCAATGGAAAAGAATGTTCGGAACTCATCACCGAAACCCAAATATGCGTTTTTAACTTTTTCAGCAGAAACAAAATTATCCTTGTCACAGATACTTTGGTATTGCTTGCCGATTTGGGTTTTGATGTTGTCTAGCTTCTGATTGATTTTCTGTGCTTCAAGACTTTTGCCTGATGCTCGGTTTGCTTTGGTATCCCAAAGCTCGGGCTTGATGTTTAGCTTACAGCTAAACTGTGAGATGGTACTGTTTACAGTGATTCTTCCCATCACAGGGGCTTTACCATCTTTTAAATTGTTCTTTTTAAGATAGAACAAAACCTTAAATGTACTTCTTGCCATAACTCTAATTTTTTAATTACAAATTTAGTTTACTTAGAGTTATCCAGTGCTATGCAAAATTACGCAAACTATTGAATAAGTGACGAATAAACTCCAATTCAACAAAGTTACTCAGGTAACGATTTGGTAACTGAACTCACCGCCAACTTTGCTTTTTTGTGCATTTATTCTCTTTTGGTCAAAAGAACCGTTTTGCTTAATCCGCTGATTAAGTTTTAATTACCGTCATTTGCTCTCCCTTTTCTAAATGACTGCTGTTTCCTTCAGATAAACATTCATCTTTGCATTTGAGGGTACCGGTAAAAGTTGTTTTTTTCTCATGCAGTTAATATTCGTAGAATATTTTTCTAATATCCTTTTCGGGATATCCAATAAAGGGATACTACTCATATTATTTGTTTTCATCCGGGGCTTACGAATCCATATTACATCTTCGTTGTCTGTTGTTATATGTTCTGGTTCTAAACTTTTCACATCGACAAAGGCTAATCCGGTAAAGCAACAAAAAACATATACATCTTTTACCTGCGATAATCTCTCATTATCTATCGTCTTGTTTATTAACATTTCAAGTTCGCTTTTTGTAAGGAACCCGATATGTACTTCATCTTGCCTGAACTTCAGATTATAGAAAGGGTCTTTTTGAATCCAGTCATTAGCAAGTCCTATACGAATCATCTTTTTGAAGATTTTAAGCTGCTTAATGGTTGTGTTATTAGAAAGCCCTTTATTGACCTTTAGATACAACTCATATTTGCGGATAAAATCCTCTTTAATTTCATTTATATCTGCATCATCAATCTTTAATGCACTTTTCATGAATTCTGTAAGGTACTTTAATGATGTATCAAACTTGTACATAGTGGACTGGGAATAATCTATACCGACTAATTTTTTGCATCTTTCATTATGCTCCTTATGAATATCCAATATAGTCTTTGTCTTGACAAAAGGAGAATTACCAAAATAGATATCTTTTATAATCTGAGCGGTTACAGGCTTTCCTTCAAGCTCCAGCTCTTTGTGTATTTGCTTTAGTTTTAATTTAACCGAATCAATTTTATCATTCAACTCAACTGATTTACGGTCTTTGCCTTTGCATCTTTCTTTGGGTTGGCTCCATAGTGAAGGAAGTATTGATTCCTGCAAGCTAAATCCCACAAGTTGCCCTTTCACTGTTATACGGATATATACGGCACATTCCGCGTTTTTTAATTCATTCTTTTTGAGGTAGCACATTACACTGAATGTGCTCCTGTTTTTAACTTCTTCTTTAATCATAAACATGCTTTTTTTGGTTGTAAAATTAAAAAATCAAGTTAGATTTTATGCTATGCAAAGTGCTGTATAAGAATGAATTACAATCAAAGTCGTAACTAAATCGTAACTATTTTGTATCTCTAATTTAGAGTTACGATTTAGTTACAGGTTTTATGGTAAAAATGCGTTAAATTGTAAATTTGAGCGGTATTATAAAAATACAAAACCCCGATAATTGTTTAATTATCAGGGTTTTTCTTTTTTTTGCCTTTCAGCTTGGTGCGGATGAAGGGACTCGAACCCCCACGCCTCACGGCACCAGATCCTAAGTCTGGCGCGGCTACCAATTACGCCACATCCGCGTAGCTAATCGCGTTAGCGGGTACAAAGGTATAATTATTTTTCTAATAACAATGCTTTATATGCAAAAAATAGAATTTTTGACAAAAATAAGATCGTATAAGTTTGGAAAAGACCCGGAAACCCGGAACAGACATACAATTTTTAAGTTAATGCTTTCGGGTAAATTTTAGCTTTTTTCTTTCCGTTTTTTTTCATAGCTTTGTCCTGCTAAAGAAGAAATTGAGATGGATAACTATATAGTTTCAGCACGTAAATACCGCCCTATGACTTTCAACTCAGTTGTCGGGCAACGCGCATTGACCACTACTCTCAAAAATGCGATTGCTTCAGGGAAACTGGCACATGCCTACCTGTTCTGCGGTCCGCGTGGAGTAGGAAAAACAACCTGTGCACGTATCTTCGCTAAAACTATCAATTGCCTTTCACCAGCAGCAGACGGCGAAGCATGTAATCAGTGCGAATCATGTGTGGCGTTCAACGAACAGCGCTCTTTTAACATTCATGAACTCGATGCTGCATCCAACAACTCGGTAGACGATATACGTTCTTTGATAGAACAGGTGCGTATACCTCCGCAGATCGGAAAATATAAGGTGTATATCATCGACGAGGTACATATGCTTTCGCAAGCAGCATTCAACGCTTTCCTTAAAACGTTGGAAGAGCCTCCGCATCATGCTATCTTTATCCTTGCAACAACGGAGAAGCATAAAATATTGCCTACTATTTTGTCCCGTTGCCAAATATATGACTTCAGCCGCATTACAATAAAAGATACCGTCGAGCACCTCCAATATGTAGCGTCTCAGGAAAATGTACAGACAGAGCCCGAAGCCTTGAATGTACTGGCCCAAAAAGCCGATGGGGGAATGCGTGATGCATTATCTATTTTTGACCAGGTGGTTAGTTTCACAGGAGGAAATGTAACATACAAGGCGGTTATAGAAAACCTGAATGTACTGGATTATGAATACTATTTCAGGCTTACTGACTGTATCCTTGCCAACAATGTTGTGGATGGCCTGCTCATATTAAATGAAATATTGAGTAAAGGCTTTGACGGCAACAATGTAATAACTGGCATTGCCTCTCATTTCAGAGACCTGCTTCTATGTAAAGACCCGAAGACGGCTGAATTGTTTGAAGTGGGTGCTTCTATCCGTGACAGATACATTGAGACCGCCAGGAAATGCAACAACGAATTTCTCTACAAGGCAATAGATATAGTAAACGAAAGTGATCTCAATTACAGGCTAAGCCGAAACAAGCGGCTACTATCCGATCTGACCGTCATACGACTATGTCAACTATCTTCCCCTCAGACAGGCTTGGAAGATCAAAAAAAAAAGCAGGTAATTGATCCTATATTTTCGCAACAGGAGGCCAAACAGACTCCTCCAACAAATCAGACAACTCCGCTACCTCAAAATAGCCGGCCTGCTACAGCTCCAGCACCCGTTACAAGAAATATCCCAAGTACGTCTCAGCCTACAAGCAGTACGCCAACCATAAATACCCCAAAGCCATTGTCAGCAGGGGGATTAGGTATCTCCATATCAGCTTTTGGCCAGAAAAAGGAAGAAGAAGCAAAGGTTGAAGTGAAAGTCGAATCTTTAAATGAAAGATTTACCCCTCTCCAGCTCATCAATGAATGGAAAGCATTTGCCGAAGCCCTTACAGAGGAACATCATCTAAAGAACACAATGCTCAACTGCTTGCCAAATCTTATAGAAAATACATTATTTGAGGTTGTGGTTAATAATCCCGTACAGGAGCAACGATTGTTAGAACACAGAATGGATATTCTGATAAAATTGAGAACGCAGCTTCGCAATACCCATATAAAAATGCAAGTTCGTATAAGTGAGGACAATGAGAAGAAACTTGCCTTTACTCCAGCCGAGAAATTCAATCTGATGATGGAAGAGAATGAAAGTCTTCGCCGGTTGAAAGACGAATTCGGTTTGGAGCTTTCATAAAAATAATAACCAAATTATTGGAAGTCCCCCCATAATGACTCATAGTCACCCAAAAGCAAAGTAAGTCATAACTTTCAGAAATAGCTTATTAAGGCCAATCCATTAAAGAAACTCAAAAACTAGAGGCTAATGTTATAACAAAGAAATTCTTTCTTTCTGAAAAATACGAAAAAGTTCTTCTTCACATTTTTTTACACTTTTATGAATATTCTTCACATGAGTGATTTTCTTATACTGATCAATTCTGTCTTTCATTTCTCTGCACGATAAAAGAAAAACTTTTTGGTCTTGTTCGCTAATATTAGCATAATATGTATCATAAAATCTCCCATAGTTTATAGCAACCCTGATAGGATAGTGTCGATTTGCATTAGCATCATTTCTATTTGATAAAATATTATGAACCTGAATAAAAATATCCATACATGATTCTATTGATCCATTGATGATCTCATTTTCAATCAAGTATCTTGCATAATGATTATCAATTTGGAATGTTTCAAAATTAGAATCCTCTTTGGCAAAGCCATATGCCGTATCAAAATATTTTTTTGCAATGGGGTAGTCCCTGATTGACAATTTCGCAATTGCATATTGCAACCAAAAATGAGGGTTCTTTTTTGCATAATGAGTACTTTTTACTTCCTCAAAAAAGCCTAATATTATTGGTCTATATTTAGGATTCTCATTAAGGTTAAAAATATTCTGAAGCCTCGAAAAAGATGTTATACTTTTTATTATTTGAAAACTATTTTTATCATACAACCTTACATCTAATCTCTTTACTACTGTTATCAATAAATCAATCAATTCATCATGAAATTGATTTTTAACAAGTAAAGACTCTGCTAACACAGAAGAACGAACTAGAAAGCTCTGACTTTTAAAATCAATTATCTCTAATAATCTATCATTATTGTAAAAAGATGGGTTTTCAAGCAATTCGTCATCCAATATATTAATGAGATCATCAAAATTCAAGTTGAAATCAAAAAGATGGCTAGACAGTATAAGAAGTGTTGCTTGAAAAAAAGATTCATTAGCATCTTTTATTGATAACAATAATTTATTAAAGCGCTCTTTTATATCAGGGGATTCCAATAAAGCTAATAAAAACAATCTAAATGAACTATCATATTTATTTATGAAAATTGACTTTTTCCTCTCAATAGAAGAAGGAGCGTTTTCTCCCCACAAACCATAAAGATCTGCAATTTTGATAAGTGCTTCTATTTCTTCATCAGAAAGGATATTTATATTTTTAGTTAAATAATTTGTTGAATCTCCGAATATAAATTTTTCTAACAATAAATAGTTTGTATCGTTCGATATACTTCTTTCTGTTACTATTATTATTGTCTCTTCCGTTCTGAAAAGATTTATTCTTTTTAATAAGTCCAAGTTATTAGAATAATTTTCTATAATAATAACAGATTTTGGTTTATTTCTGCATAAAGATTCTATTTCTTCATTAGTATTAGTGTATACTTTTTTGAAAAAATAAACTTCATACCCTATTCTGGTCAACTCATTCGCAATCCCTTGAACCATTAAGGTCTTTCCATTACCTAAATCTGAATGCAATAATATATTACGACCGCCATCGTTAATATATTCTATGATGTCGTTAATCTGTTTTCTCTTTATGTAATAAGGATACTTCACATTATCCATAATAGAGTAATTAATCAATCCACTATCTAACACACCTTTATAAAAAAGATCTATAACATTTTTATCTTTGAGTTGGGGAACTTTAGAATTATTTATTACCTTCTCAAATGATCTCGGTTCTAAAAAAGTTGATTCCGTTGGGATATATTGTTTTTTTCTCTCATTTATTAACAAGCTTATCCCTTCTAATTCAAGATCAAATACTTTACCATATCTCTCTAATTTCCTAATAGACAAACCACTCTCTCCTTTTTTTACAATAAAGAAAATGTTATCATGGGTGGTATATTCTGCAATAATTCTAGAAATGTCTAAATCCCCTTCACATGAAAATCCTATAAAAAGTACAGCCTTAGAATTTTGAATATCATGTCTAAATAGGTCTATCCATGGACTTCTTAAAAAATCGCTAGTTAAATAACTTGAATTCGTTAATTTAAACTCATTTCTAAGCTTTGATGGGGTTAAGTTCTCTATAAAACCGTTTAAATGGACACAAAATGTTCTTTTATCTAAATATTGATTTATTTTTTCATTAATAGTTATTCCTGTAAGAAGTTTACTCTCTTGCGTGAAAGACAACTCTAAAGAATTATCATAATTTGTAGTGTATACTCTTTTCCATGGCAATGAGGCTATCACCCTATGGTTAGGACTAACTTCTTTTATTGTAAATTCCTTTCGTAATAATTCTATAAGTTTTGATTCCCCATGGGTTTCTTGATATATTTCAGATGCATTTTTCAAGTCAAAATCATTCTCTACAATGCCACATTCTGAATATAAAAATGACGTTAATCTTCCCCCATTTTTAGGATTATTGTTATTCAAATTAGTTGTTCCAAATGAATATCCAGCACCTGTAAAAAGAATACATTCTCCTGAAAGAATATTATCTACTGCATTTTCTAAAGTCATAGCATCAGATTTGTATAAATTAATGTAAATTTAAAAATATTTTTTTTATTTTTTTTAAATTATGCATCTTTTATTAGTAATAGAATTTATATTCAAATACACTTTGCATACTTTGTAAGTATATAAAACGATTACTTCTCTTTCAGATACACCGACCGGATTTGCTTCCCTCCATCCAGTTCTATATTGAAGGTATGCTCTGAGTTTTCTTTCTTCTTTTTCTTGTCAGCAAATGTAGTTTCAATCTTTATAGGTAGCGTGGCAAAATAAATACCTTTATTATCCTTTATAACTTCAGGATAATCAGATGGCAATTTATACGAGATACTTTTTATCTTCTTAATTTTAAGAGCTGCCTTTATAGAATCTGCAATAACGGTATTAGGTTGGTTTTCCATATCAAAGAACTTAAGCAACACCGATGCGGAACTCTTTTGTATATCTTTATTATTCACGGACGAAAGAGCCTTGAAGAAGTCCGACAATACTTTCTCTACATTTTTTAGTTCGTCCCCTTCAATGGCCTTGAGCTGGCTGAGATATTCATACTTCTGTTTTGCTACATCCTCATATTCTCCTGAATAACGACCTATTTTTACATTATCGAGATAAGCCTGATAAGCATCAGGCGTATTCTGCTCCATTGCCTGAAGCCAGCTAAGAGAATCCACTACATGTTTTATTCGCCTTTCATATGGCGTTTGCGGATGGTCTGCCAAAAAAGAAAAAAGAGCATCTACATTCCCCGATTTGCGAAGAGACTCCCATTCATTTCGTTCCTGCTCCCGTAGTTGCATGA
Organism: uncultured Dysgonomonas sp.; assembly: GCF_900079725.1. Classification (NCBI taxonomy): domain Bacteria; kingdom Pseudomonadati; phylum Bacteroidota; class Bacteroidia; order Bacteroidales; family Dysgonomonadaceae; genus Dysgonomonas; species uncultured Dysgonomonas sp. Next base: position 2,762,169 of record NZ_LT599032.1, on the reverse strand, counting down.
TTTTACTCTGAGCTTCGCTACTGTATCTCCCTTCGGGATAATGAACCAGATATTTGGAATAACTTAAAGGTGTGTTTTCCTCAATGCATTTATTCCAGCATCGGGATTCCGTTGCTTCCTCGTCTTTGTTCTTCATAAAAAGCCCCCCTATGCCTAACAAGAGCATAAACACTAACCCTATAGCAACAAAAACAAACAACTTCTTATTGCTTTTCGAAAGGGAAGCCCGCTGCAAATTTTCCTCTACGCTGTTCTCTTTTGGTTTTTCTTCATTTTCATAAGATGAATCCTCATCACCCTCCTCCGGCACAGCCTTCTCCTCTTCTATAAATATCGATTCTGAATCGTCTTTATTATACAATAATTCCTCCGGATATGCATTTTGAGCAATTTCCTGACAGTCGCCACAGAAGGTTTCTCCCTCGCTTGTGTTTTTTCCGCAAAGCGGACATCTATTATCGTTATCAGCCATACGCCTACTTTATGATATAGTTATTTATCTGCATACAACAAATACTTTTCCCGCATTGTTCTGTATTCAATCAGGTCTTTTTCCCATGTTCTATAAATGTCTTCTGCCGGCATACCTTTAATAATCTGCAATCTTAGAACATTTGTACCAGCCAATAGATCCATAAATCTGGGATTCGTAAAAAATGCAGCACCCAGTCCGGATTTTTTATAAAAATCTATAAGGAATCCCAAATCAATTCCGGGCTGATATTTATACTTCCTTAAATCGAGTCCGTAACAAGTCTTATTGACATTCAACGGGCTTTTATTCCCCTCATTGGGCCGTGGAGTAAAGGAAAACTTTCCATATTTCGGATTAGGTGCTCCCACTACCTGAAAAGGAAAATCGGTACCACGCCCGACACTCACATTTGTAGCTTCAAAAAAGCAGAGGGAAGGATATAAACCTACTGCCCATTCATTTGGCAGATTAGGTGATGGTTTTACAGGAAGGAAGTAATAAGCCCCATGATTCCACCCCGTCATTGTAATCACCTTCAGATCAGATTTTATCCCACCTTTCAGCCAGCCTTCACCGTTTATCATCCGGGCTAATTCGCCCACAGTAAGCCCATGCAATACCGGAATCGGATGCATACCCACGAATGATTTATACTTTAAGTTCAAAACAGGTCCGTCAATACGATCATTCGGATTGGGACGATCCAGGATAATGCATTCTTTGCCATTTTCAGCACATGCCTCCATTACATAATGCATCGTGCTGATGTATGTATAGAAACGTGCACCGACATCCTGGATGTCGAAAATAAGTATATCTGTATCTTTCAACTGATCTGCCGTCGGTTTATAATTTTTTCCATACAGGGAAATAACAGGAATCCCGGTCCTAGTATCCCTACCATCCACGACCTTCTCTCCCGCATCTGCATTTCCCCGGAAACCATGTTCGGGAGCAAAGATTTTCGTTATCTGCACCTTTCGGGATAAAAGCGTATCCAATAGGTGCGTTCCATTAGATAATACAGAAGTTTGATTAACTATTAAAGCAATTTTTTTATCTTTGATTTCGGGTAATAAAACATCAAGCCTGTCCGCACCTAACGACAGAGTTTGAGCAATAACCGTTATACTTGAGATAAGACATATAAGCGTAAGGGAAAATATGTAAAACTTTTTCATTTATCTGATTGTTTTGAAAGTGAAAAGCCGTTTTACAAACTTACTTATTTTTATACAAAAAAAAGACCGAATACTACATGAATACATTAGCTATAATTGAAAAATATTATAAAAAAGACTCGGATCTGTATAATATCCTGATACAGCACAGCACCGATGTTACCAACAAGGCTTTATCCATAGTAGCAAATCATCCGGAACTGAATATCGACAGTAAGTTTGTAAGCGAAGCCGGCATGCTTCACGACATAGGCATCTTTATGACAAATGCACCCTCCATAAAGTGTTTTGGCATAGATCCTTACGTCGCACATGGCTATCTCGGACGCGAAATTGTGGAGAATGCCGGATACCCCGTGCATGCACTTGTATGCGAAAGGCATACCGGTACCGGAATATCGCTTGAAGAAATTATAGAAAATAAAATGCCCGTACCCCACAGAGATATGCGCCCAGTAAGTATAGAAGAAAAACTAATATGCTTTGCAGATTGTTTCTTCTCTAAAACCCGACTGGGAGAGGAACGACCGATAGACAAAGTGCGACAAAGCCTGTCTAAGTTCGGAGAAACTTCTGTCCGGCAATTCGACAGATGGTGCGCCATATTCCTCTGACAAGAAACAACCCCGAACCTCCCTTCTCTTAAAAATTCGTATCTTTGCTTACGAAACCAATTAATAATACAATACACACAAATAGAATGCCTATGAAGAAAATTCTAATTATCTTAACTATTTGTTTCTCTGCAATAACTACGGCTTCATCTCAAGACCAGACCGGAAAGCTCTCATTCGCAGGAAATCTAAATTACGGCTCGGAAGTAGAATCGTTAGGAATAGGCCTGCGGGCACAATATGGCTTTACCAGACATCTGAGAGGAACTGCCGAATATAAATACTATATAGACAGGCACAACCTTAGTGCATTCGGGATCAATGCCGATGGACACTACGTCTTCGGAGTCTCTGAAGCCGTGTCATTATATCCTCTTGCCGGATTGAATTTAACCCGCTGGACATACGACCCCGGTAGGTCTAATTTCGATGGCCCTAAATATTCAAATAACCGCATAGGATTAAATTTAGGTTTCGGAGGGCAAGTCTCCTTGGCTGACAATACATTTATCCAGATTGAAGCAAAAGAAGCCATTATCAAGAACTATTCACAATTTGTGGTATCTGTAGGTTTCATGTACCAGTTCTGACAATATAAAAAAGGATTAATTATAAAGGGTAATCTCGGCGAGGTTATCCTTTTTTATGTGAATCTCCAAACAATTGATATTTGCGTATTGTTATCTTAATATGAGCACTTGCTATTAAAATTCCTTTTATTATTTATGATCAGATTAATCATACCCACAATCACAATCTGCTTACTGTCTTATGCATGTTCTTCGCCAATAAAGAAAGACAGTCCGGAAACCAATACCGATAAACCGGCAGAAAAGATAGAGAACATTCCGGCAATGATTCCATCCCACAACGGAATGATTCGCCTCAATGTAGTTAACGGAAAGGGCAAGGTAGCCATACAGAAGAAAAAGGATCAGATCATTTACGTCGAATTCGAATCAAAAGGCTATAAGAAGATTACCGCTCAGTTATTTACTACAGATTCCCTTGCGAATATCAGATTCTCTCAGATAACACTTCCTAACGGCAGCATGGATGGACCTTTCGACCGGAATCTAAGCTACAGTATACCTTCCGATGGAATATGCAAACTATCTATCCACGAAAATATGATGGCAGGTGATCCCTGGGGAGGTATTATGGAAGTGGAGGTATCACTTACTAAATAGGCTGTAACGCTTTGAATAAAAAAGCCACTCTTCCGAATGGCTCTCCTACTATATTATATCTTTTGTTATCTGACAACGATCTTCTGTGCTACCTTCCCCGCCTTTATTATATAAAGTCCTTTAGGTAACTCAAGAGGACAAGTTCCGATACACGTCTTCAGATTGACACTGGTAACCTTTACCCCCAGAATACTATATACTTCAAGATAGCCCGATGTAGGAACATTCTCCAACGGAATCCTAACCGTACCACCATTCACTTCAACAATCAGATTCATTGTTTTATCTGTAGTCTGCTGAGGTTCGGACGCAAAAATATTTGACGGAAAATCCATCTCTCCAGCATGTGCAGAGAAAGTGGCTCCACCAAACAATATAAGGAATAGTATGTTTCTCAAATTTACCATGTATCTATTATTCCTAATATTCACAAATATAGGCATTAAACCTTATAAAAGAATAAAAAGACTAAAAAAAATAAGGGCTTTCACAATTTTTCACGAAGTCCTTCGTTAGCAAGTACAGTGTTTGCAAATACCTCCCTGGCCTCTTCCAGCAAAATACTATTATCAGGATAGCGAGCCGAAAAATGTCCCAGCATCAGCTTCTTTACATTTGCCATCTTCGCTATCTGCGCGGCTTGCCTGGCGGTCGAATGGCCTGTTTCTTTAGCACGTGACTTATCCGTATCAGCGAATGTAGCTTCGTGATAAAGCAGATCCACACCTTCAATGACAGGAATAATCTTCTCACTATAAGCCGTATCGGAGCAGTAAGCATAGGAACGCGCAGGTTCGGCAGGAATTGTCAGTCTTTCATGAGGTACAACTTTACCCTCTTCGGTAACAAAATCAGCCCCCTGTTTTATTTTCGCCAATTCCCTTATCGGTATATTGTAGAATTTTATCATATCAGGTAGCAGATGCGCCTCTTTTTGCTTTTCCTGAAAGAGGAATCCCGCACAAGGCACTCTGTGCACGAGCGGTATCGTTTTCACTGAAACAGACCTGTCTTCGTAAATAACTTCGCTTACTTTCGGATTGAATACTTCTATTTTAACCTCAAAAGGATTGTCCTTACAGAAGAAGTCGATTTCGGGACGAAGTGTACTTTCAAGTCCGGCAACAGTATGTATTACAAGAGCACCCGTTCGCCCCAGAAGCCCCAATGTCGATATCAGTCCGATGAGACCAAAACAATGGTCTCCATGCAGATGTGAGATAAATATATGATTAAGACGGCCAAAACGCAGCTTACTACGCCTGAATTGCAACTGAGTTCCCTCCCCGCAATCTATCATATATAATTTTTCCCTGATATTCAGCACCTGTGATGATGGATTGTGTAATGTTGTAGGTGTAGCAGAGCCACAACCCAATATATCCAATTCAAATCTTTCCATTCTTACTACTCAATATGTATCAGTTTGTGTGTTTGCAGACTAAGCCGCCACTGAGGGTGCTGTTTTATAAGCTCCACACAATAGGCGACATTCTCCAGATTGATTTTATCTGCATCAAATACAGGACTCAGAAAGTAATTATCGGCTTTTGGAAATACCGAGATATCCGGCACCGGATCTCCTGCCTGTATAGGCATACGAATCTCATGGACAAAAGAAATCCGGTTCTTTATTGTTTCATAGTCCTGCTTAGGGCTACAGGTGATATAATCTATCAATGAAGGTACCCTTCGCGTACCATTTGTCTCTATTGCCTGCTTATATCCGTGTTCGCGGAATACAGCCAGATGTTCGTCTTTTAACTGGATGGTAGGTTCACCACCGGTCCATATGATCCACTTGCATGGATAGACACTGATAGCTTCCAGTATTTCGTCCACACTCATTTCGTCACCATCGGCAAAATCAGTATCGCAGAAACTGCATACCAGATTGCATTTTGTAAGCCTGATAAATACAGACGCTTCGCCCGTACGCCCCCCTTCACCTTGCAGCGAATAGAAAATCTCATTCACTATCAGCTTCATAGATGGCTGTTGTTTTAGGGGTTTCAGATACTTCTACCGCATATAGTTCGGGAATGTCCTTTTTGAAAGTATCGTAAAGATACTTTGCCATGTTTTCGGCCGTCGGATTGAATGGCAATACGTCATTCAAATGCCTGTGATCGAGTGTATCGTCAATATATTTTTTTAGACTATCGAGCTCCCTGTAATCTTTTATAAATCCGACATTATTCAATTGCTTTGCCTGCAAATGTACAGTGACTACATAATTGTGCCCGTGCAGCCGCGAACAAGGATGCTCGAGAGGCAAACCCTCGAGTATATGTGAAGCGGAAAACGAAAATTGTTTACTTATTTTATACATGTTATTATTCTATTCCAATCCGGATATATATATTTTTCTATTAAAAACATTTCTATCAATGGTACATTTACAACTTTCAACCATTAAAAGGTAACAAAGGTAACACATTTTTTACAGTAGATGGTAAACAGTATTCTCACACAAAGATGTTAAGTCGCAATGTTCAATTTATAACATATTGATATATTTACATTTACTAATTACATCCTGTTAAAACCTGACACATCTGACACTATTTACAGTAAACAGTCATCAATGAACAACCTGTATCCTGTGTCTTGTTTACTCGTATCTCATATAACTTTCAACTTAGTACTTAAAACTTACTACTTGTTAAAAGGTAACAAAGGTTACACATATATCAGTAAACAGTCAACATTTAGCAGTCAACAGTAGAACTCCTTTATACTTATTACTCAACGCTTACAACTTTCAAAAGGTAACAAAGGTAACAGCTTTTCTATTATTACTTTTTACTCTCATTGTAAGTCCCCCCATGGGGGATTGAGGGGGCTCTTGTTTATATATCAAAGAACTACAAGCTATCAGCTAAAGGCTAACAGCTACATACATAGATAAAATTATCGGCATCTGATTCACCTGTGTATGAAAATATCGTCAACTATCCTTTTATTACCTTCGTTCCCGACAACCTGTCATGAAATCCGTTTTTTGTAAAAAGAAATGAAACGATGTCGAACGGAGCAATAATCCTCAAAAGAGTCCTTACTATTATATCGGCATTGCTCGGCACTTCCCCGTTATACGTTACAACTTTTGTTTTGGTAATCATTTTACCCAATGTTTTTTGGAACTTGATCTCCAAACCTGCATAGTATAAAATATAAGAAGCGAGTATAATCAAATAACCGATCAGTATTTGGCTGCCTCTGTGTGCATTTAACGGGAGTGTTAATACGAAGACGGCAATCAACCAGACGAATGAATCGATCAGGAAATTAAGAAATCTTATTCCGGAACCGACGGTACTATTCTCTATCTCTATAGCTTTTCCCTCAGTCTCTATTATTCTTTTTATTATATCTTCAATTTCCTGCTCCGGAATTTCCCTCTTTGTCAACTCACTATCAGCTGCGTCTAAGGCTTCGGGCTGATAATCATCCCTGCTTATCCGTGCAATCTTTATTAATTCGTCGGCTGTTTTCGAAGACATTATTTGGTTAAAGTCGTTCCCCATAACACCATAAGCGATTCGTTTCCTATTTCAAAAAATCCTCAAAATAACGCGTTATATGTCCATGCAAATGCACACGGTCGCGCCCCGTCATATTATGTCCGTGCCCCGGATATATAAAGAAATCGGGATGTGTACCCTTTTTAATGGCAGAATGCAGGAATTGCAAGCTCTGTTGCATCACCACAGTAGGATCTTCATCTCCATGTATAAGCATCAGGCGGCCTTTAAGGTCTCCGGCACGTTCTACCATGCTGGAATTCTTATATCCCTCCTGATTCTCCTGAGGGCTATCCATATAACGTTCGCCATACATCACTTCATAATACTTCCAATCCGTAACAGGCCCGCCTGCTACACCTACCTTAAACGTTTCGGGATGACGAAGCATTAGGTTCAGCGTCATAAACCCGCCATAACTCCAGCCATGTACTCCTATCCGGTCGACATCTACATAGCCCAACGACTTCAGGTATTCCACACCTGTCATCTGGTCATCTGTTTCCACCACTCCAAGTCGGCGATGCGTTATATTTTCGAAATCGATTCCCCTGTTCGACGTACCTCTGTTGTCCATCGTAAATACTACATAGCCCTTTTCAGCCATGTATATATCCCATCCTCTGACCTGTCCCATCCATGAATTATCTACCATTTGGGAATGTGGCCCTCCATATACATAAACAATGACCGGATATTTCTTGTTCGGGTCAAAATTTAGCGGTTTCACCAGACGATAATACAGGTCTGTCACATTATCATTTGCTTTCAACTTACCCAATGTTATCTCGGGTAGCTGTATATTTCTATAAGGATTCTTTGCTGAATACCAGATATATGACTTATTCGATTTGGTTTCTGTAATTGTCACCTTTCCGGGGTTGTTCTGCGAAGTATATTTGTCGCAGATAAATTTTCCCGAAGCGCTAAGTATTCCGTCATGAACGCCTTCTTCCTTCGACAGTTGCTCTCTCTTTCCTGTTTTCAGATTCAGTTTATAAATATGCTTTTCTATCGGGCTTACTTCAGTAGATACATAAAAGAGATTCTCTCCTTTTTCGTCAAATCCCAGAACAGATGTAACATCCCATTTGCCGGAAGTAATCTGCTTCAACAATTTTCCGGTTGTATCATACAGATATAAATGGTTAAATCCGTCGCGCTCACTTTGCCACAAGAACTTCGACGGCTCGTTTTTCAGAAATAACACGGGATTCTCAGGCTCTACATACTTCGGATGAGTTTCAGTGAATAAGGTCGTTTGCAGTTTCCCGCTCACAGCATCATAACTTCTTACAATGCAAGTATCCTGCCCTCGGTTGACCTCTGCAATATAGATACTTTTTTCATCGGGACTCCATGCTATATTCGTCAGGTATTTTTCTTTAGGAGTACCTGTTTTCAGATATACTGTTTGCTGTGTAGCAGGATTGTATACTCCGACTGTAACATGATGGCTTTTCATTCCGGCCATCGGATACTTTATATTTTTCAGCTTGGCGATACGCGCCGAAACATCTACTAACGGATAATCGGTAACCATAGTTTCGTCCATACGATAGAATGCAAGAAGATTTCCTGCCGGCGACCAGAATATACCTTTGTTAATACCGAACTCGTTCCTATGAACAGATTGCCCGGAGACGATGCCCGGATCGGTTTCGTTTGTTATGGCCGTTTCTTTCCCTTCCGAATCTTGTATATACAGGTTATTATCTTTTGTATATGCGAGCATTTTACTTTTTTCAGACCATTCGTGGTTATCTATTCCGTCTAATGACAGAAACGCAGCCATCATCTTTTTTGTCACAAAGTCATACAAATATATTTTGTCAGGAGTGGCAATCAGTATATCATTCGACTGCGGAGAAATAAACTGAATGGTATTTAAACTTTTCAGCGCCTCATCGTTGTTCAGTCCCATACCTGAATTAATATCCTGAAGACTAAGCAATACTTGAGGTTTCTCTTTATCTGTATTGGGAGCAACTATTACGGAATCACCTTTTATGTAGGTCAGTTTATCCCCATACCATCCCAATTGACGAGGCATTTCGGCACGATACTTGCTGAATGTTTTACCTCCGGGCGTCAGGTCTTCTAATGTCAGAGGTGTTTCTTGGCTGTATGATTTCATTGGAAGCAAAATGCTTATGGCTAAAAAAACGGAATTAATAAATTTCATACTATAATTTTATTTTTAAAGGATGTATGGAAGCTCGCATGACAAAATTATCCTGTACTTTGGTGAATTGCGATTCATGTTCGTTTTCATACCCATGCTGTTTTTTTAGTGAACAAAGATAGTGAATTTCTATGTCGCAGATTTATCTGACAGGTACAGATTTACATCTCAATGGTTTATTATCATCAAAAGAGGCAATAGGCCAGACAGTCAATTAGTTTTTTTTTAGAACAATTTATTTTTTTAAACGTTTTAGAAATAAAAGTTATACTTTTGCGTTACTAAGTATAAGAAAGGGAAATTTACACATAACATAAGAACGTATTTAATGATATATTTTTCAATCTAACTACTTGTGGTATTTTAAATTAAAAAACAACAAATAGGTCCACGACCTTATCTAAAGAACGACAATATGTTAAAAAACAATATATTACACTGCACCGGACTTATACTATTGTTTGTTGCAATAGTCACGTCATGCAGCAAAAATCCAAAAGAATTTGAAATAAGCGGAAAACTCGACAATGTAACAGGTGATTATTTTTTCATGTCGCATGAGATCGGAGACTCCGTATTTATAGACACTGTTGCTATCAGTGCAAAAGGTGAATTTTCTTTCCGTAGCGAAATCGATACACTGACAGAATATTCACTGTACTTTAATAAAAATACAAAAAGCACTTTTGTTCTTGCCAACAAAGGATGGAAGGTAGAGCTTAAAGGCGACGTACTATATCCCGACCTGATAGATGTAAAAGGTGGTGACGTAAATGATGATTTAACGAGCTTCAAGGAAAAAAATAAAGCTTTGCTCAAATCGCGTGCCGATATATTGAATACTGCCGAAAAGAACATTAAAAACGAAGACAGCCTGGTAGTAAAAGATTACGTGGTTGAACTAAAAAACATTAATTTCGAGTTATCCAATATAGCAGCCGCATATGTAAAAGCAAATCCGGACAAGATAGCTAGCGTAATGTTGATAAATACATTTTTCAAAGATGAGACTTCCATCCCGCGGCTTGACGAAAACCTGTCTTTATTGAAAGGCAAAGCGATTGACTTTCCTCTGACAGCTGAACTCAAAAGTTTTAGAGACAAAGTAAAATTGTCAGCTGTCAATGCTTATGCACCGGGATTTTCAATAAAAAATATGCAGGACAAAACCGTTCAGTTATCTGACTTTAGAGGTAAGTATGTACTTCTTCTATTTGCAGCTACCACATGCGATGTATGCCGCGATGAGAAACAAGACGCAATCGATGTCTACAATGAATTGAAAAAGCAAAAAAAGAACATCGAATTCATTTCCATTGTAAAAGATTCGGAACAGGTACCTTTTACTGAAAATATAGCCGATTCTGTAAAATGGAATATATTACCTGTGAAGGGGGGATGGGCTGCAAAACCTTTCGATACCTATTACATCCGTGAAATACCTTACAATATACTGATTTCACCGACCGGTATCATTCTGGAAAGAGATTTGCCTATCCGTGCAGTTATAAGCAAGATGGAAGAACTGACCGGCGAAAAGAAAAAGTGAGATAAGCAATCAATAATATGAAGTAGGGGCGAATAAATATTCGCCCCTATATTTTTTTTGAATCATCCAATATTTTTCTTACTCCCTCAAAACATCGAGAGCAACAGCTTATCTATAGCCTGCACTATCTGGCTGCGCGAACCCGTAAAATTATTAACCATTATGGTAAAAGCATATTTCTTATCTCCGTCTGTATAGTATCCTGCAAAGCATTGCACACCATAGATACTGCCGCTTTTCATCGATATCTTTCCGGCAAGGCGTGTTCCCTTGAGCCGGTTGCTTACAGTTCCGTCTTTCCCCGCTTTGGGCAACGACTCCAGAAAAGCATCGGCATACTTACTTTTTGCCTGCATATACACCAGTAAGTCGCACATAAATGCAGGACTCACGGCGTTAGACGGGGCAAGCCCGCTTCCATCAAACATGGTAAGCGCATCGGTATTCAATCCCCGGGCTTTCCACAATTCTTTCGTTTTGTCAATCCCTGCATCCAGAGCAGAGGAGTATATATCTGTCGTTTTTGTACGCCCTACAGTGCGTATAAGATGTTCCGCATAATGGTTGTTACTCCTTACATTGGTATCCTTTATGATATCTTTCAATGGAAAAGACTCGTGGCGATAGAATATATCTTCATTAAAAGTCTTTCTATTCTTCGAATACATCTGATTGAAATACCTGTCATACGTGCTTTCTACCGCGCCTAACCTAAAGCCCTTATCAGTCAACTGCTTTGCCAATACTTCGCCGAGATATAAGCCCGGATCGGGAATATCGCCCTTTATACTGAACGACGACCTTCCACCGGGGATGTCTCCCGAAAGAAGCCTGTTTACGGAAAAAGGTTCCCCGTGAATATATCCGTTATCCTGCCCTGTAGTATTCATCGTAAGGGTATTGCGAAACGACAGGTTCATTTCGGGCTGGGTCTTTATTATAACAGGGCATGTATCGCGACGCATTGTATTGAAAAAGAGCTTATATGTATTATCATAAATACTGATACCATAACTTGCCGCAGCGTAATAATTACCCATATCCTGATATGTCCATCGCTGCGATACACCTTCATATCCAAAATAATCATCGACAATGGTAATATCCAATTTTTTTGTTGAATCGAATTTCTGCCCTATCTGTTCTGTCCATCGGGAAAGGAACGCGTCAGGCGTATTATCCAGATGTTCGGTTCCCAGTGTAGGATCACCATATCCATGCACCAATAACCTGTCCGGCTTATCTTTGTCTATGGCCAGAGTAGTCTGATATTTATAATCGGGGCCCAATATTTCCAATGCGGTGGCGGTAGTTACTACCTTTAGTATAGATGCGGGAGTGTATGCCCTGTCTTCATTATGTCCGGCTAGTTTCGTCCCTGACAAGTCCTTTACACAAATACCAACGGAGGCATGCCTGAGCCCCTGATGATTAAGAAAAGTTTGTATTCCGGCTTGTTTTACCTGCGCATTCAGTATATAAGGAACTAATACCAAGAATGTTAATAAATATCGGCTCTTTGCTTTCATCATAGACAGATTGTTACGGGAAATAAGAAAAAATAAAATATCTTTGTAAAGATATATCAAATAATTTAAAACAGCATCTGCATATGACAATGGGACAACCATTCGACAAGCCTTTCACCTTCGACCGCACTATCCGCTTGTTGATAAGTGTATTGGCTATAGGAGCCGCCCTCTACTTTCTGTATTTACTGAAAGACGTATTACTCCCTTTTTTCGTAGCATGGCTTTTAGCTTATATGCTGAATCCATTAGTACGCTTTTACAAAAGAAAATTAAAGCTCCCCCACTCTATAGCCGTTGTACTCACACTGCTATCAGTGGCAGGGATATTCACACTACTCGGATTTATACTGGTTCCCCTTATCGAAAACGAGATATGGCAAATTAACGGCCTGATTGCCAGTTATGATTTGTCCGCCATAAGCCAAAACGGAATTCCGGTAAGTGTGGCTGATATTATAGGCCGGTATGTTGACTACAAGGAACTGCAAAGCACTTTATCGAAAGACAATCTTGTAGAGATTATTCAATATGTAAGCCCAGCCGTAGAGTCCCTCTTTTCGGGTACAATATCCTTTCTTTTCGGACTTACGGTAGTCTTTATCGTTATCTTATACCTGATATTTATATTGCTCGATTATGATAAGATAAATGAGCTCTGGAGATTCCTTATCCCACCTAAATACCGCCCGATAGTAGGCCGCATAACACTGGATGTGGAAACCAGCATGAATAAATATTTCCGCCATCAGGCTTTTATCTGCTGCATTCTGGCTGTGCTGTATGCTACCGGGTTTCAGATCATAGGTTTGCCGATGGCAATTATGTTTGGCATATTTGTAGGTCTTGTACATATGATACCATATCTTCAGGTCATCACATTCCCGCCGGCAATATTGCTTTGCTGGTTGCGGGCATCGCAGACAGACGATAGTTTCTGGGTGATGCTGGGATTAGTGGCTCTTATATATGTAATTGTGCAATGTATTATGGATCTGTTCTTAGTGCCGAAAATAATGGGAAAAGCAATGGGCCTGAATCCGGCAATCATTCTACTATCTCTCTCAGTATGGGGTTCACTATTAGGCATAGTGGGTATGATAATCGCCATCCCCCTAACTACCATGCTACTATCATATTATAAAGAATTTATCACCTCAGCCGAAAAACTGCAAGCCATAGAAGAATCACAACAGGAGATACCTTTCGATGAAAGTTGAGATTAATTGATTTTTTTGTATCTTTATGCCTCATTTTTGAAAATCAACAAAATAATATAATAATGCAGTTAACAGCAAAATTAATTCAAGTGCTTCCTGTGCAGACAGGTATGGGTAAAAACGGAGAGTGGAGAAAACAAAGCATCATTCTCGAAACCGATGGTATGTATCCTAAAAAAGTATGCATGACCTTCTGGGGTGATAAAATAAACGAGTCTATACTTCAAATAGGAAATATTCTGGATGTGTCTTTCGATGTAGAAAGCCGCGAATATAACGGGAACTGGTACACAGACCTCAGAGCTTGGAAAGTAGAGCCTGCAGGCACAAGTCAACATGCTCCGACACAATCATACGGACAAGCAAGCCAACCTACACAAGCTGCTACCCCGGTGGACTTTAGCGGAGACAGTGGCGACGATCTTCCATTTTGATGGATTTTCGGGCTAAATATTTGTCTGTCAAAAAATAAGTTTTATCTTTGCACCTCGTTAAATAATATAAATAACAACTTATGTATTTAGATTCAGCTAAAAAGCAAGAAATCTTCGCAAAACACGGAAAGTCTAACACTGATACTGGCTCACCTGAAGCTCAGATAGCATTGTTTTCATACCGTATTTCGCATTTAACTGAACATTTGAAGTTAAATAAGAAGGATTATAACACTGAAAGATCTCTAAGACGCCTTGTAGGTAAACGTCGTCGTTTACTTGATTACCTGATAGATAATGATATTGAAAGATATCGTGCTATCATCAAAGAACTAGGTATCAGAAAGTAATCTTTCGGAGAAAAGATTTATTAAGAGATTGTTTCTATTGGAACAATCTCTTTTTGTTTTATCTTTATACACACTCATTCAGCAAACATATGGAGAAGCTAACTATAATAAAAGTAGGTGGAAAAATTGTAGAAGAAGAACAATCGCTGAAACAACTTCTAAAAGATTTTTCCCGTATAGAAGGATATAAAATACTAGTCCATGGCGGAGGTCGATCGGCAACAAAACTGGCAGAGCGCCTGGGTATCGAAAGCCGTATGATAAACGGCCGCCGCATCACCGATTTAGAGACCCTGCAAGTAGTAACAATGGTTTATGGAGGCCTTGTTAATAAGAATATTGTGGCAGGACTGCAAGCCCTGGACGTGAATGCCCTTGGACTTACAGGCGCAGATATGAATCTGATCCGTTCCGAAAAAAGACCTGTAACAGATATAGATTATGGATTTGTGGGGGATGTAAAAGAGGTGAATACAGGAATACTGTCATCTCTGATATCTCAGGGTATAGTACCCATATTAGCCCCTCTCACCCATGACAAACAAGGCAATATACTAAATACAAATGCCGACACAATAGCAGGAGAAACTGCGAAAGCCTTAGCCAATATTTTCGGGGTGAGCCTTGTGTATTGTTTTGAAAAGAAAGGCGTGTTAATGGACGAAAATGATGATGATAGCGTAATCCCATCACTAAATAAAGCAGAATTTAAGGATTTGGTTCAGAAAGGTGTTATACAAGGAGGCATGATACCTAAGCTCGACAACGCATTCGAATCTATCGAAGCAGGTGTTAAAGAAGTGGTGATAACAAGCGCAAATGAGATTGGGACAGGTTCCGGCACCCGAGTTTATTTGTTTTAAAATTTCATTCTGATTAGGCTGGCATTAATAAATAATCTATTAGATGGATTCTTACATTCTTTCTTTCTATTTGTTCAGGGAATTAGGAAAAAGAATATATATTTGCCTACGATAAGTTTTAATTTAACCTAATAAGACAATTATGAGAACAATTCTAAAATTTAGCTTAGTTATTATTGCATTACTATTAGTTGCAAATGTGAATGCCCAGGAAAAACCTGCAACTTTTGGTGTTAAAGCAGGAATGAATCTCTCCACTATTACAGGAGATGCGACAGATGATGTAAAGGCCAAAGTAGGCTTTAATGTTGGCGTAACATTAGATTATACGCTGACATCCGATTTATATCTCTTAACAGGTCTCGAACTATCGACAAAAGGGTGCAAAGAAGATGTTGGATTATCGAAAGATGCTACAAGCAATTTAATGTATCTGCAACTTCCAATTCACCTCGGCTACAAATTAGCAGTTACAGATGCTACCAAAATAGTATTTCATGCCGGACCTTATGTAGCATACGGAATTGGAGGAAAAACAAAAATATCGGAATCAGGTGTTGAAGTAAGTGTTAATTCTTTTGGTAGTAATCGTGTAAAACGATTCGACTTTGGAGTTGGCCTTGGCGTCGGAGCTGAATTTGGCAAAATTGGAGTTGGTCTGGGGTATGATTTCGGCCTTGTCAACATCGTGGATGTCGACAACGTATCAAATAAAAACGCAAACGCTTACCTGACAGTAGGATATAAGTTCTAAGCGGCAGGTCAGAATATAAAACAAGCTCCGAAATCCGGGGCTTGTTTTTTTATATCTTAATTTGAACACTTTTTAATATCTTTATCTATATAATTATAACCGATAGCTTATAGCTCTTTGAGATATAAACAAGAGCCCCCTCAATCCCTCATGGGGGCAAGGCTGTTAAGTTCTATTTTTTTTACCCTCTGTGTCATGTTGAACGGAGTGAAACATCTCGTTTTTCAGGGTCGGGATCCTTCGTTCCTCTCAGGATGATAGCAGAAAATAACAGAACAAAGTAGAGAACTTAACAGCCCTGCCCCCATGGGAGACTTACAATGAGGGTAAAAAGTGACAGATAGAAAATAGTGGAAAATGTGTCCAGTTTCCTACATAAGCTATTGGCTAATAGCGACCTGCTAATAGCTGAAAAATGTGTTACCTTTGTTACCTTTTGAAAGTTGTAAGCGTTGAGTAATAAGTATAAAGGAGCTCTATTGTTTACTACTAACTGTTGACTGTAAATAGTGTCAGAAATGTCAGATTTTAACAGAATGCAGCAAGTTGTAAGCACCAAGCGAATCACCCTCTATTAACTGTTATCCGTTTACTGAATCGGAGCGAAGCGCAAATTGACGGATCCAAAATTGTGTTACTTTTGTTACTTTTTTAAAGTTATTGAGTGACTAAGGCTTAAGAATAAAAAGGGTTTGACCCATGTATATTGTCTTTTCATCCCCCATCCCCTTAATTCTCAAAAACTTTGCGTACCTTTGTCCGATTTTAAGAAGTTTAGAAAAAAATATTTTATGATGAATCCGATTACAAAGAGTATCGATTTAGGTGATGGAAGGACTATCACCCTTGAAACCGGAAAATTAGCAAAACAAGCAGATGGATCTGTAATGCTACGCATGGGTAACACCATGATGCTGGCTACAGTTTGTGCTGCAAAAGACGCTAAACCGGACGTTGATTTTATGCCTTTACAGGTAGAGTATAAAGAAAAATTTGCCGCATTCGGCCGCTTCCCCGGAGGTTTTCTTCGCAGAGAAGGACGTGCGTCAGATTATGAAATATTGGTTTGCCGCTTGGTAGACCGTGCGCTTCGCCCGTTATTCCCGGATGATTATCACGCTGAAGTATTTGTGAATGTAACACTGTTCTCTTCAGATGGCATAGATATGCCGGACGCACTGGCCGGGCTTGCAGCTTCTGCTGCCCTTGCAGTATCCGATGTGCCTTTCAATGGGCCAATCTCGGAAGTGAGAGTTGCACGTGTAGATGGACAATTTATCCTTAATCCGACTTTCGCTCAACTGGAGCAAGCCGATATGGATATCATGGTAGGTGCTACTATGGAGAATATCATGATGGTAGAAGGCGAGTTTAAGGAAGTTTCGGAAGCAGAAATGCTGGAAGCAATTAAAGTAGCGCACGAAGCTATCAAAGTACAATGCCAGGCTCAGATAGAACTGATGGAAGCTGTGGGCAAAACAGTAAAACGCGAATACTGCCACGAAGTAAACGATGAAGAACTTCGTAAAGACGTATGGGCAAAATGCTACGACAAAGCTTATGCCGTAGCTGCATCGGCTAACACAAACAAGCACGAACGTGGCGATAACTTCGCAGCTATCGTAGATGAATATAAAGCAGGCCTGACAGAAGAAGAACTGGCTGAAAAGGGTTCTTTGATATCCCGCTATTACCACGATGTGGAAAAAGAAGCAATGCGCCGCTCTATCCTTGACGAAGGTAAACGCCTCGATGGACGTTCTACTACAGAAATCCGCCCTATATGGAGCGAAGTAGATTATCTGCCGGGAGCGCATGGCTCTGCTATCTTTACCCGTGGAGAAACTCAATCACTGACCACAGTTACTTTAGGTACCAAGCTGGATGAGAAAATCATCGACGACGTACTTAACAACGGAAAAGAAAGATTCCTTTTACACTATAATTTCCCTCCGTTCTCTACCGGAGATGCCCGTCCGCAACGCGGAGTAGGCCGTCGCGAGATAGGACACGGAAATCTTGCTCACAGAGCTTTGAAACCAATGATTCCAGCTAACTACCCATATGTTATCCGTGTAGTATCTGATATTCTTGAATCGAATGGTTCATCTTCTATGGCAACTGTTTGTGCCGGTACACTGGCTCTGATGGATGCCGGCGTGCAGATCAAAAAACCAGTAACGGGTATAGCAATGGGACTTATCTCAGAGAAGAAAGGTACAAACTTTGCTGTGCTTTCCGACATCCTAGGAGATGAAGACCACTTAGGTGATATGGACTTTAAGGTATGTGGTACAAAAGACGGTATCACTGCTACCCAGATGGATATTAAAGTAGACGGATTGTCATACGAGATACTCGAAAAAGCCCTGAATCAGGCACGTGAAGGCCGTTTACATATTATGGGTAAAATCCTTGAAACATTACCTGAGCCGCGCGCAGACTTCAAAGAAAATGCTCCGCGTATCGAGGTTATTATTATCAACAAAGAATTTATCGGTGCTGTTATTGGCCCTGGAGGTAAGATTATTCAAGGTATTCAGGAAGAAACCGGTGCCACTGTTACTATCGAGGAAATCGATGGTTACGGCCGCGTAGAAATATCAGCAACAAGCAGAACTTCTATCGAAGCCGCTGTTGCTAAAATCAAAGGCATTGTAGCCGTTCCGGAAGTAGGAGAAGTATATACAGCTAAAGTTCGCTCAGTAATGCCTTATGGCGCATTCTGTGAATTCCTTCCGGGCAAAGATGGTCTGCTTCATATCTCTGAGATCTCTTGGGATCGCATAGAAGACATGGAAAAAGCCGGACTGAAAGAAGGTGACGAAATAGAAGTGAAACTGATTGACATCGATCCTAAGACCGGAAAATTCAAATTATCCCGTAAGGTACTTCTTCCACGTCCTCCAAGACCGGAAAAACCTGTACAGAAGAATAACAATGAAGGAAATAACTAATCTTTCATGTTTATGATAGAAAAGAGACTTTAATTAAAGCCTCTTTTTTTTGCTATAAATAACTCTTTTATGCACAAAACAACAATTGGTTTATCTATATGGTATGGGAATAAAATTACCCTGAGCACTAAATACATTCAGAACAGTAATTTTTATGAAAATAATATTATGACAACAATTTATGTTTACATTTGCATCTGAGATAAAGACTAAAGACAATTTTTCCATTTATTAAAACTACAAATATAAAAGAGTAAACAACATGAAATTTAGCACTTCAAAGCTGAAGGCGGCATTGCTTTGCATATCAATTATTCTTTGTAATTATATGCAATCCCAGATAACAGTAGGAGCCGATTTAACACCTAACAAGGGAAGCTTATTGGATCTTAAAGAATATAATAATCCGACCCAATTAGCAAATTCAGAGAAAGGGCTGGGAATGCCACGCGTATCATTACAACGGCTGGAAAAACTCGACCCCTGTGTAGAAAATGCAACTGAAGAAGACAAAAAGAAGCATACCGGGCTGATGGTCTATAATCTGACCGACGATACGCCATATGGTCTGTGTCCGGGCCTCTATGTATGGCAGGCCACAGAGTGGACAAGACTGCCTGAACCTTGCCCCAAGATATATTACAACACAAAAAAGATTTTGGGAATAGGGCTGGATAATTATTCCGTAGGAGCAACTTCGCCAAATGCCGGCGGAAGTATTTTATTACAGAATCAGGCCGCTTTTGGTGATGATCTAAATAGTATAGTGGGTTTTAAGGGATATACATTAGACTATCTCCGAATACCGTCTCTAGTGGATATTGATTATTTAGGTACACTCGATGCAAAACTAGCCGAAAAGCCGGATATAATCGTTATCAGTTATCCGTCAAGGATATTAAATCAGGACACTGCTGATAAGTTAAATAATTATTTGAATCAGAATGGGGTTCTTATATTATTGTTGGAGGACCCGGGAGGTGTATCTGCTGATACTCAGAAATCTTCTCAGATATTTTTAAGAACTGTTTTTGGAAACACCAATATCACCCAGAAAAACACTACATCCGATGCCTTTTCCGGTTCTGTTTATCAGTATTCAACAACAATAAATGATGAAGTAATAAATGGGCCGTTTGGCGATCTCAGAGGAAAGTACTGGGGAGAAGATGCTTCATATACAAGCCTTGTATCCGGATTGCCTTCCGATCAGATTATCGAATATTCGACCGCCTATGACCACTCTATGGGCGTTGCAAATAGTGACTACATAAACTCATTCAGACATAAAACGAAGAATCTGATTTTCGTAGGAGATGGCGGGTTTATCGTATATCAAAAGGGCTCTGCCGTTCCAATGGCATATCCTTTCGGATTAGACAATAATAACATCCCTGTAGAAAGGGCAAACTACGGACGAGGTACCAAATATAACGTTTCCAACTCTATCTTTTTTGGAAATGCAATGGCATGGGCTATCAAGATGGCAGAGTATAACGGGATAAATACGATACCTTAAAAAGTGAAGCAGGAGGGAATAAAGCTCAACTCACTTTTTATTCTCACTTATCCTTTTAAACCGATTCATCGTAGCCAATACATTATTCACATACTTCATCGTTTCACCACCTCTGAAGTACCCGCTTTTACATACAGGGTCGTTATAGTATTCCGGATTGCTTTTCAGTTCGAGATACTTTTGAACATTTCCTTCCCATATATAAGGATTAGCTCCGTATTTTGAAGCTAGAGCCTGCGCATCATTTACGTGCCCGTTTCCTGCATTATAAGCAGCCAGTATGAATTTCTCACGCTCACTGATACTCTCTATCTTACGAAATATTTTATCCAACCTGTCCAGCAATTCAACTGCCGCCCCGATGCTCAGGTCAGGATTCATGCGGTCTTCACTGGTCAAGCCCAATGAGGCGGCAGTACGAGGCATTAGCCCCATAATCCCGGCAGCTCCCGCCCACGAAGTAAGATTGTTCTGGAAGCGGGACTCGTGATAGCAAATAGCAGCAAGGAATTGCCATTCGTATTTTGTATTCTTAGCATGTTTCCTGAAGAGCTCATCATAGACAGAAACAGCACCCTTAGGCAAATTTTTCGGGGTTATATACTCACCCTCAAAGAGCTGTTTGCTCAACTCGAAATACTTCTTTATGATACTCTTGTATACAGGTGTATTGTCATTCTCAGCAAACCACTCATTAAGAGCATTCGCCAGATTCGGCATATCTTTCCGTACGGCCCATGAAGCCCGTTGCTCGAAACTTATTGGCAAGGAGATATCAATATTCCTGAAATAAGTGCGGTTCAACCTGGCAATATATTCATCACAGGCTGTATATCTTATCTTGCCCAACGATACCATCTCTATCAGATCCTCGCTGGTAATAGTATCTTCGCTGACTGTATGAATCCTGATTCCCCCGCCTAATTCCGAATCAAGATTGAGCAGGCGTTGGTGGTATTTAGTATCGGCCTCCACATATACTTCCTTATCTATAAGACCAGTCACATCCTTTATTATAGTATCTCCTTTATTCGCCCTCTGAACAAGAACCTGATGAGTTATCTGCTGCAGCCCGCAATAGGATATAGAATCTTTCAGTTCATTTTGTATAGGCACTGCATAAGCGATAAGATCTCCCTCTCCCCTCTTTAGCATTTCTATCAGCCGGGTGGTATTCTCCGCCACTTTTACATTCAACTTCAATCCGTAATGATCGCAGAAGTCCTGAGCAAGATCATAGTCATACCCCATCGGCTCCTCTCTGTAAATAAAGTATGAGGTAGAGCTATTGAGTGTAATAATGGTCAGTTCCCCTTTCTCCTTTATTTGCTCAAAGTCGTAAACAGACTGCTCGTGCTTCTTCTTACATGAGAAAAAAAAGCAAGATGAAAGTAACAACAGGTAGACGATAAGGTTATATTTCATAGTGCTTCTCCTGTTTTTATATATTGTGAATGCGCTCTGACAGTTCAGACCTATAACAGATCAGGACATGCCAGTATTTTTATAATTTAAAATCGCCCGTGATTATATCTTCCACTTTGATATTATACTCCGCAACGACATGATTTACCACATCTGCGGCTGTAGGCAAGTTATCTATCAAGGAACTTACTTGTCCTATTTCCAACTCACCCTCAACAAGATCACCTTCAAAGATTCCCTTTTTAGAACGGCCGCGTCCAAGCAACTCACGCATTTCTTCCACCGATGCTCCTCTGTCTTCGGCAGACTGTACTGCATTATAGAACTCATTCTTTATCATGCGGGTAGGGCTGAGCTTTTTCAGAGAGAGAACAGTATCACCTTCTTTCAGGTTAATACAGAGTTCCTTAAATTCCTGAGAAGCCGAACTCTCCTGTGTCAGGGCAAAACGTGTACCCATCTGTATCCCTTCCGCACCTAATGCAAAAGCTGCCAGCATGCCATTACCGGTACCGATTCCTCCGGCTGCAATGAGCGGAATATGTATACTCTGCCTCACCTGAGGTATAAGTACCATAGTGGATGTCTCCTCACGTCCATTATGTCCTCCGGCTTCAAATCCTTCGGCTACAACTGCATCTACACCCGCTTCCTGGCATTTCAGGGCAAACTTAGAGCTGGATACAACATGGGTTACTATAATACCGTTATCCTGTAACTTTTTGGTCCAAAGCTTTGGATTACCTGCCGATGTGAATACTATTTTCACTCCTTCGGAAATAATAATATCCATTATCGTATCTATCTCAGGGTACATCAACGGCACATTGACCCCAAAAGGTTTATCTGTTGCAGCTTTGCATTTTTGGATATGTTCACGTAGTGTTTCGGGATGCATCGATCCGGCACCAATAAGCCCTAATCCGCCTGCATTACTCACGGCCGAAGCCAGTCTCCAGCCACTGCACCATACCATTCCTCCCGAAATAATGGGATATTTTATTCCAAATAAAGATGTTACTCTGTTTGTCATTGTTTATATTTTGGTTTTTACTTGTTAAGTATAAATACGAAAAGATTACAAAGGTAACAGAAAACAATTAATAATTAGAAATGAAAAATTAAGAATATCTTTTTACGTAGTTTCTCTATAAACTTGACAAATCTGACACTTTTTACATGATTTTCATTTGTCTTCTTTTCTATCACATTCTTTATTTTCGCTGTTCACTTTCTCTCTACATAGATAAAGTTTTTCCAGAAGAATTCAATACACGTCCAACCTTAGAACCGGTTTATGACTTTAACCTCTCCAGTTGTTCTTTGGAAAGACTGATATATCTCAGTCCCTTCATCTTAGCATCACTTACCGCAGACCGGACTTCATATTCCAGAAACTTTCCGCGCGAATATTCTTCTATTTCCGAAAGTGATATTTGCATTTCCCCTTCAATTGCCGGAGTTTCTTCCCCCATCTCAGGAGCTGCCTCTATTGGTCTTTCTTCCACTATAAGTGGCTCTGATTGCTCTTCCGCTTCCGGAGCGACCTCGTATACATCCGAAATTTCCTCTACAGCCTCTATCTCTTGTTCTCCATCTAAAAATGCAATAGCCTCTTCCTTCTCTTCTTTTATTGCTGTAACTATATCTGCGACATTACCAGAAACAGGAGGAATCTCAACCTTTATCACCTCAGTTTTCACGATTTGTTCTTCCTTATAAGGAGGAGGAGTATCAGCAACCGCCTTGTTTTCTTCAATAATCCCGGATAGGACATCCTCAATTTCATCAATCTTATCCCGTTCTAGTTCATATAGATTATCTATTTCATGCATCTTATATTGCAGCTGAGGCATTTTTCGCAAAAGCTTTTCCCGCTCGAAGCATACAAGTGAAATATATGGTTTGCCGGAAAAAGAGGTTTTGAGATCAATTATTATCCTGTAATCTTTACTCTCCCTCACTTTATAATCTATAAGATCACGGTAAGACAACCGATGAATCACATCATCCTCTTCTATGAAAATAAACTCCTTAGCCACACTATCATAGCTGAATAAATAAAAACCTACAGCACTGTCTATTATTTCATCATCGTCGAATCCCTCACAGGTCTTAAGCACAGAGCGAAGCCTTTGAGAATAGGAATCGGCCCAATTAAATCCGCTCGATGAAGTTTGGCTCTGCTCGCGGCTTTGTTTCATAAAGTGATTTACAAGCCGGATAATGATAAAGATAAGGATTGCATAACCGAATATTGACATTGGGTATATTATTGAAAATTTATAAAAAGACGACTCTAACAAACTTACAAAAAAAATGGTAATGATAGACTCTTTACGGTGAAAATCGATTGGATAAAATAACTCATAATTAACACGAACAGGCATTTAACCCATGAATATACAAAAGATTTAAATACCTTAGTTTCCAGAAATAAGCGTTAACTATGGAAAGTTTTATCGATATTGCAGCAAAGAATCAGAAAAAGGCACATGAAATAATAGAGAAAACCGGAATTATCGGAATCTGGGAATCAGTCGGTGCAGAAGTAAACCTTGTAGGTTCTCTTAAAACGGGATTACTGATGTCCAACAAAGATATCGATTTTCATGTATATTCTTCCCCGCTACTCATATCCGATAGTTTCGAGGCAATGACAAAACTTGCTGCAAAACCCGGTATCACCCGGCTGGAGTATATAAACGGCTTTGAAACGGAAGAACAATGTATCGAATGGCATGTACAATATCAGGATGAAGACGGATCGGTATGGAAAATCGATATCATCCATATATTGAAAGGCTCAAAATACGACGGATATTTTGAACGAATGGCAAAAAGAATAAATGAAGTTATGACTCCTGCACAGAGGCAAACTATATTGAAGTTGAAATATGAAACCCGTGAAATGGGGAGAATAATAGGGGTAGAGTATTATCAGGCTGTTATCAGGGATGGAATAAACAATGTAGAGGATTTCATAAAATGGAGAAAAGTAAATCCGGTAGGATACATTGTAGAATGGATTCCTTAATCGGCTGAAGTTATAAAAAACAGAAGTGCAGGCAATATAACACTACCTGCACTCATTATATATTTTCCCCGATTATCCGTTATCCGTTCACTTTCTTATAGTCGGCAAGGAAAGTAGCCAATCCGCTATCGGTGAGAGGGTGTTTCAGCAGCCCTTTGATGGCGGCCAAGGGGCATGTGGCCACATCCGACCCCACTTCGATACATTGGATAATGTGTTGCGTGCTGCGTATCGAAGCCGCGAGAACCTGCGTATCCATATCGTATGTGGAATACATATCCACTATCTTGCTTACCAGTTCTATACCATCACTGGAAATATCATCGAGACGCCCAACAAACGGCGACACATAAGTCGCTCCGGCTTTCGCGGCCAATAGCGCCTGTCCCACAGAGAAGACCAGTGTACAATTAGTCCGTATACCTTTTTTGCTGAAATACTTTATAGCTTTGATTCCATCTTCTATGCAAGGTACTTTTACCACAATATTTTTGTGAAGAGCAGCAAGCTCCTCTCCTTCTTTTATCATCCCCGCATAATCCGTCGCTATTACCTCGGCGCTGACGTCGCCATCCACGATGTTACAAATTTCCACATAGTGCTTACGCTGGTTTTCCACACCTTTTATCCCTTCTTTTGCCATCAGGGAAGGATTTGTTGTTACTCCGTCTAATACTCCGAGATCGTTGGCTTCACGGATCTGATCCAAATTGGCTGTGTCGATAAAAAACTTCATAATAGGTTATTTTTTAATGGGTTATTATCTGTACCTCTAAGTTCCGAATATATTTTAATAAAAACAACTCTAATGAGCCTATTGTTTTTTAGGCATATGGCATTCTCCGATGAAAGCCTTTCTTATACGTATACACCGATTCTGCTAAACCCAAATATTTTTGTCCGGTCTGATATTAATTATATCTTTGCATTAACATTAAAAGAATTTATGTCTCTTACACGTAAGAATATATTGGTGCTGTAAATAGCCCGTAATATGTAATACAACTTACTTTTACCGGCTATCCCTTCATTCTTTACCCGAATACTTCATTTTCGGGTGATTTTTCTATTCTATTTTATTAAAAACATTTTGTGACTATCATCTATGAAGGTTTGTTATACCCTCATAGCACGATATGCACAAACTAAAAGCATCAATTATCATGAGTAAAGAAATAAAAACAACGCAAAAAGAAATAAAACTGGTAGAAGATTTTGATTTGATATTCGACTTTTACAAGTTAGTAAACAGGCAAGGGCCGGGAAGCATAGAGATAACTAAGCAAGCCTTGAATTTTATACCAGATATCTCTGTCAACTCAAAGATCGCAGATATTGGTTGCGGTACAGGAGGGCAAACTATCACACTTGCAGAAAATACCTCAGGACATATTACAGCCATCGACTTATCGGAAAAATTTATAGAAATACTGGATAAAAATGTCAAACACACCGGATTTGAAGACAGGTTCACTAACCTTATAGGTTCGATGGAAGATCTTCCTTTTTCAGATAATGAACTCGATCTTATCTGGGCCGAAGGCTCTATTTATCATATAGGCTTCGAAAAAGGACTGCGCGAATGGCATCAATATCTTAAGCCGGGAGGATATATCGCAGTGTCGGAAGTGTCGTGGATTACAAAAGAACGGCCGCAGGAAATAGAAGAATTCTGGACGTTGAACTATGACGGGGTCGACACTATTCCTAATAAAGTAGCTGTAATGCAGGATACAGGCTATATACCTGTCGCTCATTTTGTATTACCTGTAAATTGCTGGCTCGAAAACTTCTACGATTTAGTAGAAGCGGCAGTAGGCCCATTCCTGAAACAACAAAATAATAGTGAAGAAGCCAAACAGTTTGTAGAAAGCCAGCTGACAGAGATCAATTTGTATAAGAAATATAAAGATTACTACAGCTATGTATTCTATATCGGACAAAAAATCTGATAAATGATGGTTATAGAAACAGCACGATTGAGAATTGTTCCGCTATCGGCGGAGCAATTCCGTCTACTCTTACTCGGAGAAGACAGAATGGAAATAGAAATGGGGTTGGTGCCTTCCGGAGAATGCCTCGATAAACATGTCCAACAGGCCATGGAGTATCAATACCAAAAAGCATTATCAGATACAGATAACTTTATCTGGCTTACCAACAGGCAAATCATATTAAAATCAGAGAATAAAGCCATCGCCAGTGCCAATTTTAAAAATTCACCGCAGGAAAATGCATGTGTTGAAATAGGATATGGTACAAATACCCGTTACCGCAATAAAGGTTACATGACTGAAGCCGTACAGGCAATGTGCGAATGGGCATTAAGTCAACCGGAAGTAAAATCCGTAACAGCAGAGACCGAAAAAGGTAATATCGCGTCACACAGGGTATTGCAGAAATGCGGCTTTGTAAATTATCAAAAAAATGAAAATAGCCTATGGTGGAAACTCCATTCAGTAAAAAACAGCAATATGAATGATCTGAAAATAAGAAAAATTAAAGATGAAGAACAAGCCGAAGTATACAATCTTATAAAGACAGCCTTTGAAACAGCAAAAGTAAAGGATGGCGACGAACAGGACTTCGCCCAAGAATTACGGCAGGGTAACAATTATATTCCTGAGATGGATTTGGTTGCAAAAGTGAATAATAAAATAGCCGGACAAATCATGTTCACAAAAACATATGTAACCAGAGCCGACAACAGCAAAACGGAAGCCCTTCTGATTGCACCCATTTCCGTCCTTCTCGAATACAGGAATTCGGGTATCGGCTCTGCATTAATTCGTGAAGGTTTTAGGCTTGCACGCGAGATGGGCTATAAAGCCGTTTTCCTTTGTGGTGATCCGGCATACTATCACCGGTTTGGATTTAAGCCCACATCGGCATATGGCATATGGCATATACTGGGATTCCCTGAAGAGAATGTGATGGTATGCGAACTGGTTGATGCTACACTTGAAGGTATGGACGGGACTGTAGATTTTTGTTAAAATTTATTGGATTATTATACCATAAAAACGGGCCATATCCATTATTTTTGTAGCCATATTCCAAACACATTATGATTGCAAACAAAAGATATTGGTATCATATTATCGCCATCTTCACGGTGATAGTATGGGGGACGACATTTGTATCCACAAAAATACTGATCGGATATGGCCTTTCTCCTGTCGAGATATTCCTTTACCGCTTTGTGCTGGCTTACATTGGAATATGGTTTTTCTGTCCACGCACTCTTTTTGCAAACAGCAAGAAAGATGAACTGTTGTGCGTTGCTGCCGGACTGACAGGAGGCGCATTATATTTTGTATTTGAAAATACGGCTTTGGGTATAACACTGGCTTCCAACGTTTCACTGATAGTATGTACTTCACCTATTTTCACCGCCTTGCTGACATTCCTTTTCTACAAAAAAGAGCCATTAAGACCCCGTCTTATTACGGGATCGCTGGTCGCGCTTGTAGGTATGGCTTTGGTTGTTTTCAATGGTAGTTTTATTTTGCAGATCAATCCTCTTGGCGACATGCTGACAGTATTGGCTGCCTTGTCCTGGGCTTTCTACGGCATTATACTCAAACAGCTGAACGGAAGATACTCCACCTTGTTTATTACCCGGAAAGTTTTCTTTTACGGAATTATAACCATGCTGCCTTTCTCCCTGATGGATTCTGCTACATTCACTCCCTCTTTGCTCATCAATCCCGTAATAGCATCAAATCTCATCTTTCTCGGGTTAATAGCGTCGCTGCTGTGTTTTATCGCATGGAACAGCGCCGTGAAAGAATTAGGAGTGGTGCAAACATCTAATTATATCTATTTCGTACCACTTGTCACATTACTCACATCTGCAATTGTTATCGATGAACATATCACTATTGTAGCACTGTTTGGCTCCGTATTCATCCTGTTGGGTGTCTATGTGGCAGAGAATGGCTTCAAGTTGAAATTCAAGCCCGGATAAAGAGACTGTCTTTATCTCAAATATTCTTGTTTTCAATACATCTGTATTCCGATTTTTGTTAGTATCTTTACTATATCCTAATAGATATTGATATAAAATTAACGATATGACAAAAAAAGTATTAGCCGTAACTTTAGTAGCTGCCATAGCCAGTGTTACAGTATATGCTTATATTCAGAACCAGAAAAAGAAAAGACGCAGAAATCTTCCTGTAACCTTTATCTAATTGAGCTCGCTCACATCTGCAATCCCATTGCGGTTGAACAACACACGGTATTTTCTGTAGTATTCGTCTTTGTCAGATATGCATTGCACAATAAAGTACAATGAATAGACTTTATTGCCTTCTATCTCCACAATACCTTTCTCCTCATCGGACATATATAGCGGAATAGAAGGATTGTCC
Source organism: uncultured Dysgonomonas sp. (assembly GCF_900079725.1). NCBI lineage: Bacteria > Pseudomonadati > Bacteroidota > Bacteroidia > Bacteroidales > Dysgonomonadaceae > Dysgonomonas > uncultured Dysgonomonas sp. The sequence continues at coordinate 2,732,984 of NZ_LT599032.1, read as the reverse complement.
ATCTTCTGTGTAAAATTCAGCAGGTTGAAACGGGTAATGTCATTAATGCCCGATAAGCGGTATTCCTTATACTTTTCTATATCCTCTCTCGACAGGCTCACCCATTTGCGATAGAGCACAATTTTCTCGTCATAGAACTGATTTTCGGCTTCCACAAGAGGTGAACGGGCTCTTATATTGCGGACTTCTTCGGGCAGCTTGCTTTCTTCGATATAGTCGAACGCTTCTTTTATCCATCCTATTTCCTGCTTGCGGATACTCAGTTTCAATTTGGTATCGAAATACTTTTTGCCCAGCTTGGACGAAAAATAGTAGCGCATCATATCTTTTATCCGGTCTTTGAACATATAACTGAAGACCAGTATAATAAACAGGTCGGTGGTAAAATTACCAAACCGCAATGTGGCAAAAAAAGACACGACAGTAGCAAACACCATAGCTATGCCCGCCGCTATACTATAATAAAACTGCTCGGCCAGCAATCCGTCCTTTTTCCGCACTATTTGCAGAAAAAGGTCGCTTTCTACAAGTTTCTTCAAGATATTCCGCTGAGAAATAACGAGGCTGTTATGTTTTTCATCATTCTTATCCAACAGCCTGAACCCACGCTTTTTACGATGGGCGATTTCGTCTTCCACCAATCTATGTAATTCGGATTTTAAACGTGCATATAGAGGCCGCCCTTCCAGTAATCTCATTATCTGAAATGTATACTGCTCTATAATATTCCCCAGAAAGTCATCCCCATAAAGAAAGAATTCTCTCTGCTGTTGAGTAATATCGGGGTTGGTCAGCTCATCCCACATTTCACGATATTGCAATGCTATGTCCCTGATATCACGTATATAATTTTCGACATGTAAAGCTACTTTTTCATCCGTTGCCGTATTCTTTATTATCTGTACATGGCGGCGCAAGGCACTTTTGAGAATACAAACAAACATTTTCACCTGATAGACAAAGCTCTCCGACTTTACCTCATCGGCAGGGTTCACCGCCAAATCGTCCAGCGCTTTCTGTAAACGGGGCAAAGGTCCCCGCCCCGCTTTAAGTATTTCGGCCAGTGAGTATATCGGGGTAATGAGACGGATATTATTCTTTACATCTCTATAGAAATCATTTTTCTTATAGGTAGAACGATTGATATCGAGGCTATTGGGCAGAAACAACCAGGTGTTGATCTTGAAATCATTCACATCCTTAGTGTTTTTACTGGTAATAAAACCAATCTTAAACTCTAATGAAAAATTATCGTGTACTTTTACTTCGGTATCAATCATTATTTTTCCATTCGCTGTAAGGATCTTTTACTAAAGATGAATTATAGTAACGGCTGTCTCCTGTCACTTCCGCTCCCAACCAGTCGGGCCTGTCAAAGCCTTCTTCTTTATCGGCCAGTTCTATCTCGGCCATTATAAGCCCTTCGTTTTCGCCATAAAATTCGTCCACCTCAAATTTACGGATTCCATTCCTGATATAATAGCGCACTTTATCGATAATACCCGGTTCGCATAGCTTTATCAACTCGCGGGCTTCCTCTCCGGGTATTTCTTTCTCCCACTCGTAACGGGACATGCCCGACTCATCCCCTGCACCTTTAATCGTAATATACGCTTTATCTCCTTTTATACGGATACGGACGGTACGTTCAGGCACAGAAGACAAGTAGCCCTGCACGATCTCCTCGTGTGCATAAGCATATTGCTTAAAGTCGCCTCTGACTAAAAACTTCCGTTCTATTTCTAAAGCCATAATCTAATCAGCAAATTTGAAGGTAAATAAATTAGTAAATGTTTTCAGCCGATTATCCTGACCACCCTGCGAAAAACAATATGCCAATGGATAGAGTACTTATACTTTACCTCATTGGCATATCGGTTATATACTCACTGTTTTATTGAATAATCTGCTTTATAGCTCCCATATCAGGATAGAAGATAACCTTTATAGGTAATTTATTGTTATCAAACATCTTTGGAACGAGTACATCCTGTACACCGTATTGTACAATGTCACAATCTTTTTGTACATAGTTTCGTCCGTTGTATGATATCTGCAGACTGGCTTTTCCCGGAATATTATAAATTATTCCTGCCGAGAATTTCTTTTCCATATCTTTCTCTTCCTTAGGGGTAAGTACCTGTACTTGTCTTGGCTCTTTATTCTTTAAAGTAAGGGCCACAGGAGAACCGGAAAGATCATCGGCACCTACAACACCCAACTTAGACGAGAAACGGAAGATAATACGGTTGTCTATATTCTTTTCATCAGGGATTACAACAAACTCCTTTGTTCCCGCTTCCGCTGTTTCTGTGCCTGCAAACATGGCTGTGAGTGCTTTCTCCTGTTCTTCCAGTTGAGTCATTACCAGTTTATATGCGTTACCATCAGGCGGCATATTATCGGCATCTCCGGTAAGTATATTGTTACGGCTTTCGCGCAACCGATAAATCTGTTTGGCTATCAGTTCGGCCTGCTTCGCAGTAGAACCGGCTCTCAATATCTCTTCCGACAGGAAACTGCGCGGATTTGGAAGGCTTGCCGAGGTTACAGAAGCGTCTCCTTTAGTTTCTTCTTTTGGAAATGTATAATCATCGTTGATAGCACATATCAGGCCATCTTTTGTAAGCGTTACAAATGGAGCAGTAGTATTCGACCTGAATTCCACAAGGTATGATTTATCTTTATCAACTACACCTTTTGCAGTTGCATCTAGTTTATCCAATGTATAAGATACCGCATCTTCTGTTATAGGATTAGAAATACTCAGATAGCGCTCGGCATACTGAAAAAATTCTCCGGCTTTACGTGTTTTTTTTGTATAATCTACAGTAATTACCAGCGATGTTTTTGGCAGCGAATAGGCAACACCATAATCATTTGCTTTCACAGCACTCATCTTCACTGTGTTCTGGGCTGTCCCGTAGTTGGCCCCGATAAGGAGGAACAATAATAAACTTATATAATATCTCATAAGTCTTTCATTTAAAAATATTAATCTCACAAAGCTAATTATTTTTTGCGAAATACTTAGAAGCTGTTTGAATTTTGATCAGTGAAGCATTTCTTATTAATGTGTATATTTGGCTTTCTTTAATTCATTTAAAAGCTATGAATAATCTTACATCTTCTAAAATCCTAATTTTAGGGTTTACAGCACTTCTGTTTTGGGCCTGTGGCAATAAGCCTTCGAATAATGAAGACGGCTGGGAAACGCTTCTTGACAAAAACATGTCTGAATGGGAATCATATCTGAGCTATGAAATGAAAAATAGCTATAATGGTAGCATACCCCAAAATGCCAATGGTGATACAATTCAACCGATTGGCTATAATACAAGCTATAAAGATGTCTTTACAGTTGTATCTGACGAAAACAATGATCCCGTTCTGAGGATCAGCGGAGAAGTTTACGGTTGCGTTTTCACAAAAGAGAGCTACCGGAATTACCATCTCAGACTGAAAATGAGATGGGGAGAGATGAAATGGGAACCCCGCCTGAATAAAGCTTACGATTCGGGTATACTTTATCATTCGCAAGGTGAACCGGGTATAGATTACTGGAGGAGCTGGATGCTAAGCCACGAATTCCAGCTTATAGAAAGCAGTCCGGAAGGCAATAATGGCGATTACTGGTGCATCGGCAAAACTCAAATGGATGTACGTGTGCGAAACGATTCGGGAAAGATGGTTTTCGATCCCCAAGCACCGCTAACCACAATGGGAGCCGGTATTCCTGATGGTTATTATTGTGCTGTAAACAAACCTAATGGCAAGCCTAGGGGGGAATGGAACGACATTGATCTGATCTGCTTCGAGGGTAAAAGCCTTCATATTGTGAATGGGGAGGTTGTAATGGCCTTGTCTAATTTAAGATATACAGACGAAAACAATATAACTCATCCTCTGGACGAAGGCAAAATACAGTTACAAAGCGAAGCTGGTGAAGTGTTTTTCAAAGATATCAAAATACGGAAAATCACTGAGATACCTTCCCAATACGGCAAATATTTCAAATGAGCTGTTCACATCTGATATCTTGCGCTGATTGACCCGGAGATCAATAAAAAAGGGGCATCAATAATTTGATGCCCTTTTCATAGTGTTTAAACATGGTGGTCTGAAGATTGACTTACCGTTTTGCACGACCGGAAATATTAGTACATATAGCTTTGGCAATCCCGGCCTCATCGATTCCCAAGCATTTAACTATAAAAAACATTGCATAATTTACCAGGATACAATCTGTTCCGAAAGCTGACATTACGCAGCTCCCGTATTATTCATAATTTATTATCCTTGCTGATTGAATGTTTGTCTCCAATAATCTTTTCTTTTAGCAGTTCCAAGTATGTACAGAGGCTTGGTCAGAAACCATCCTGTTCCAGAATTAGATAAATGCTATTCTATATGATAGTTCATTTGTGAAGAAGCAATACTTATTAAAGTAAAAAGAAATGTACCCAATCTGATTGTCTCTTAATAAGAAGACTGGACAAATGCGGATTCGTTGCGTAAAGTACTGTTTATAAAACTTAAAAGATGTTCTCGCAGTGTAGTTTTTCGATATAGTAAACAGAAGTGATATTATTTCTTGCCTTTTCGTTTCAATTCATCTCTAAGCAAAGATGCCAATTCGTAATCCTCTCCGTCAATTGCATCTTTCAGCAGAGTTTCCAGTTCATCTTGGTTAAGGAGAGAATAATCCAGAGCCAGGTGATCCCTTTCATCTTCCGGACTAGTTGCATCCTGAATAGAGTTCTCATCAAATACGATCGCTTGCTCCTGCATAATGGCTTCCGTTGTAAATATAGGAGATTTCGTCCTCAATGCAATTCCCACTGCATCGGATGTTCTGGATTCTATCTGAATGTTTTTATCTCCCTGACTTAATATCATGCGGGAGAAGAAAACTCCATTCTCATATTTATAAATTTCCACTTCGCGCAGAATGATACCAAATTGATGTAACAGCGAACGAAACAAATCATGGGTAAGAGGTCTCGGAGGATAAGAGCCTTGCAATTTGAAAGCTATAGACTGAGCCTCGGGAGTGCCCACTACAATCATCAGCCGGCGTACACCATCTTCTTCAGCCAGAACCAGACCGTATGCCCCTGATTGTGTCTGGTTGAAAGAGAAACCTAAAACTGATAATTTTATTCTGTCATCCATGTTGTCGATATAATATGAGGTCAAAAATACTGATTTATTTTGTATCGCTGCGAGAATCATTCTTGTTTTAAAACATTTTAAACTATTACCCCGACCAGGACATAGCCTATCCCGATTAGGAAAGACCATTTTCTGCTATTTCGGAATGTGCCCGGACATCTGCCTATATTTAATTGTGAATTATGATTACCAATAGAATAAAAACTTATCTTTGCAAAGAAAAAACGAACAATAGGTATATGAAGAAATCCCACTTTCTGCAAACGCTATACTTGCAAAAACCTCTTCTACTTATTCTCCTCATAGCTACATTGTCTACTTTGCCGTGGATTGGACTCGGGGAATTCTATACTAAGGGAGAGCCTCGCGAGGCAGCATTGGCTATATCTATGATCGAAAAGGGAGAATGGATTATTCCTTCCAGCTATGCCGATGAGTTCGCATACAAACCTCCGTTAAACCATTGGTTGATTTCCGGTTTTTCCCTTGCTATAAACAAAGGAGAAGTGACTCCATTCACCTCCCGTCTACCCTCAGCTCTGGCATTCATTGCCATGATAGGCATTTGCTTCATGTTTTTTGCCCGCCGCCGTCCGGTTCTTGAAGCCTTTGTATCCTGCCTGATAATAATCACCTGTTTCGAAATACATCGGGCGGGCATGACTACACGAATAGATATGCTGCTTACATTCCTGATGGTTGCCGCACTCATTCAGTTATATACGTGGCATGAAAAACGCCGACTCGGATTGCTTCTCTCAGCCTGGACATTCCTCAGTCTGGCTACTTTAGCTAAAGGGCCTGTAGGAGTTCTCCTGCCTTGTCTTATTTTTGGAATATACCTCCTCTTCCAGCGCGAAAATTTCTTTAAAGCAATGCTAAAATGCCTAGTTATATTAGTTTCGGCTCTCATCGTTCCGCTTATTTGGTATTATGCAGCATATCAGATTCAGGGAGATGCTTTTCTAAATAAGGTTTTTGCCGAGAATTTCGGACGATTTCTGAGTATAGACTCTTCAATACTCAACATAGACTATGAACTGGGAGTGGAAAATCCATGGTATTACTATTCTATTTCTCTTATTGCCGGATTTCTTCCCTGGACCATATTACTGGCTATATCTTTATTCTTCATCAAATACAAAAAACCATCGGGTACAATAAAATCTTTCATCTCTAAGATTATATCCATGGATAAGGTACTTCTGTTCAGTCTGCTTGTAGCAGTTGTAGCCATTATATTTTTTACGGTTCCCTCTTCGAAGCGGAGCACATATATTATGCTCACTTATCCGTTTATTGCTATTTTTATCGCCCGCTTCTTTATTTATCTTACAGATGTTAAACCTTTGGCTGTACGCATATCAACCTCGATATTGTTAACTGTAAGCATACTGGCATTGTTGCTTGTTATACTGGCATATACAGGTATAATAACCGAAGAAATGGCACAATCCCTGTCGAAACGGGAAAGAACCTTGCGGGATATTCATGTATTCTTTAATCTGTTCCTGCATCCGGGATGGCTTGGCCTATTGGGCATAATGGTATTGCTTGCGGCCATAGTGAACAGCTTCTATCTGTTGAGAAAAAAGATGAATCTGAAAATATTAATGGCCGGATTCGGATTGATGCTGGCAATTAATTTATTTATGGACTCTTATTTATTGCCCGGTTATAAAAACGCATATTCGACCCGTCCGTTTGCCGAGCACCTAGCAAGGAAGTATGAGCTCAAAGACAATGTATATGTCACCAACTATCTGAAGAGCTACAGGAACCTGTATTCTCTCAATTTCTCGATGCACAACAGTTTTAAGAATATAGAGAAAGAAAAGCCCGACTATGGCTACTTTATCGCCTTAGAACTGGATATAGACAGAATAAAAGAGCAATATAAAGAGTATCAATTTACTCTGCTCGAATCGAGCGATAAGATGAACGAAAACAAAAACGAAATACTCTTCTTCAAGATAAAAAAGAAGAATTAGCATATTTTAGACAAACTTAAAAAGCACACATGAAAGAGCAGTTAACCGGACTGGCTAAGCGAAAAGCCATCAGACAATTAATCAAATATGGTCTGGTCGGTATTGTAGGATTAGTTATAGATATGGGAATATTTTACCTGTTGGTAAATAAATTCTCAGTACATTACCCGTTTTCGGCAACGATAAGTTCATTGCTGAAGGGAAACATGTCTATAGGCATGCTGGATATACTTATATCCAATATAATAAGCCAGACTTTGGCCGTCGTAAACAACTTCATTCTGAATAGTTATTTTACATTTAAAGTTACCGATCAGAAACTGAAACGATTTATGTCATTTGCCTCTATTGCCATAGTAGGCATGATCATAAGTTCTATGTTACTGACATTATTCATAGGTATAATGAAAATAGATGATATGCTGGCCAAAGTATTCGCCATTTTCATTGTTGCTGCTATACAATTTGCCATAAATAAGTTCTTCACATTCAAAGAACATAAAAAATAATTTTGTGTCATATTCTTTGATAACAATTCAAGGTTTTTATCAAACAAAATTTCACATAATTTGTTTAAATACTAAAGAGAATAATAAATTGTGACGAGACTACGCCTAATGAACCAGCTTTATTGAAAAATAAAGCACTATTACTTAAAGAACAAACTCACATAACCATTCTCTGATAATAGAATTAAAGAAATGCTAAGTAAAGGTTTAAGAAAGCACGCATCAAATCCTGTAATAGGACTTTTCCCGTTCATCCTGTTCATTATATTACACACTATGAACGTAAAGGAGCAATTCGCATTATGCGCAGGCTTCGCTCTGGCTTTTTTCGGAGAATTATTTTTCCGGATGTACTATAAAAGCCGGGCTTTTAGTGCCACATTTTACATTTCAGGCATCTCCATCCTTATCAGCCTTGCTGTATGGCTTGTCATTCATCCGTATGTAGAAAAACCAAATACATACATCGTTATCTGTGAAGTCATCATAATCTGCCTTTTCATGCTTCTCAGGGCAAGTAAAACATATATGGCCGCCCACTTTTTTCGTCAGAAGAACCTGATACAAAAAGCTCTGTTAAATGAATTCTACGATTCGGCCACATTGATCCAATACGGACTCACCCTTCATGTTTTTGGTATAATGCTGTATCGCCAATTCACTGTAAGTAGCCAGAACGTCCATATCTCCGAAGTTATAATCTTCTCTATATTGCCAATTCTTATCATTCTATCGATAGGGGTTTATCAGGTTCTCAAGATCAGTAATCTGGTAGCCAGACTAAGGAAAGAGGAATGGATCCCGATCGTAACCGAGAAAGGTGAAGTTACAGGTAAGATTGCAAAGAATGTATCCATAAACATGAAAAACAAATTTTTACATCCTGTAGTCAGAGTAGCATTGATTTCAAATTCTAAAGTGTATTTACAGGAAAGGCCGCTGAATGATATATTGAATCCGGGAAAACTCGACTACCCCTTCGAGAAATACATGCTTTTCAACCACGAGATTAATCTGGCTGCACGCAACAGTATCCGTAAGATGGTAGGTGATGAGATAGAATTTTCCATTAAGTTCCTGCTGAAATATGTCTTCGAAAATGAAGACACAAGACGTCTGATATTCTTATTCACAGCGAATATAGACGATGAGGACTTAATAAAGAGGAATGGAAAAATGAATGGAAAATTCTGGACAATAAAACAACTCGAAAACGGGTTTGCTGATGAAATATTCAGTGAATGTTTCGAGTTGGAATTTGAATACCTGAAAAACATGGTACTGGTTCCATCAGATATTTTCGTACAACCCAAAGCCAGTGTAAATTAAATCCGCTATAAGTTCTTTCGGTTTTTCCATACCTGAAAAGAATTTACAACATTTTGCCAGAGCACATATGCTCCCGGCCCAATCGAAGAAATGGGATTCAAATACGTTTGTGCCATCCAAATAGCCAGGATGGTATTTTTTTGTCCAAGCCCCTGCCCTCCGGCAACAGTATCATCATAGATGCGCCCTAACCGGCGACCGGCGAGAAACTGAGAGACGCAGACCACCAAAGCTGCCAGTGCGATACCCGCCTCTACAATATAATTAGGGCTTTCCTGATCTGAAATAAACTGCACGGTCTTTCCTGTGATAATTACTAATGCGACAGACCAGATGTAGAAAGATAGGCTCTTGGCTTTCCGTATCTCGTAATGTACTCTCGGCAGAAACTTTTGTAGGAGAAGAGCACCAAAGAACGGCAGGAACAATAATATAAATACTTTCTGAAAGACAACCCATAACGAATCTGTGAAAGACGTAGCGTTTACTTCACCGGTAAAAGCAAATATGACAGGAGCAACAACAACTATTGTCATATTACTAAGCAGGCTGTATGCCGTCAGGCTGGCTACATTACCCCCCAGCATACCTGTAATAACAGGAGCCGATGTAGCTGTAGGCGCAAGAATGCAAATCATAGCTCCCTGTGCAATTATAGGATGTACGGGCAACAGAAGTAAATAAACGGCAATACTTCCTGCAACCTGTATCAGTATCAGCCAAAGATGAAGGCGTGTAAACTGAATATCCCTGAAAGAAATGTTGCAATAAGTTATTAGCAGCATCAATACAATAAGATAAGGCGTAAGAAAAGAAAGTGCCCCCATATACTGATGCAGTATAATCCCTGTAATCATGGCTATAGGCATCATATACGATTTTATCTTATTGAGCATAATCGTGAAAACTAAAGGTTCTTGAGCATATAAATAGTACATGCATAATGTCCGGAGTTCCCTAGAGGATGCTCCAACTGTTTAAAACCGAAAGACTCATACATAGACACGGCTTTGGAAAATTCGGGAAAAGACTCAAGGTAGAGTTGTTTATATCCTAGTGCCATAGCACGATCAATAGACTTTTCGAATAAACGAAAACCAAGCTTCTTTCCTCGGGCCGAGGGCGACAAATAAAGCTTAACCAATTCTGCGCATTCTTCGGATAGACCTTTTGTCGGATATATGCCGCATCCCCCTATAAGTAACCCATTTTCTTCTGCAACCCAGTATTCTGCTTTATCTTCTGAAAAATATTGAAAAAGAGCATCTGTTTCAGGGTCACTATATACCGTACCTACCTTTTCAGAACCAAATTCATCAAACACAGCCCTGATTAAAGCAGCAAGCTCCTTATTATCTTTTTCCTCTATGGGACGGATTAGTATTTCATCCATTATAGTCTTGATATAATCAGCCTTTAAAAGCCATAGTTCACCGGCTCTCTTTAGGTAGCGAAGATTCTACTACGGCATATACCTTATCTATGAGTTCGGGCAAATCGTCCGATTTAAGATTAGCAGTTTCTATCGGGTCGTGGAAAGTAAGGGTTATCTTCACAGGATTCATTATCCACGAATGAATAGGCAATACCTTATACGCTCCATCGATGGTAAGCGGAACTATCGGCAGTTTAAGGCTAAGCGCCGTCTGGAAGGCGCCTTTCTTAAATTCAGCCATCTTCCCGTCCGGAGAGCGGTGACCTTCCGGAAAAACAACAGTAGACATACCATCTTTGAGCGTCTCTTTTGTTTTTCGCATCGTATCCACTATTCCCTTGCGGGTGGTGGAGTCTACAAAGACATGGCCGGCTTTATCGGAGGCAAAACCTACTAAAGGCATCTTTTTCAGGCTTTGCTTCATCAACCATTTGAAATTATGCCCCAAATAACCGTATATCAGGAAAATATCGAACGCGCTTTGATGATTGGCCACAAAGACGTACGACTGATTTTTATCGAGATTCTCATTCCGGTTAATTTTGATTCTTAATAATGCGGCCATACATACAAACCTGCCCCAAATCACTCCGGGATAATATCCCCAGAATTTATTGTTGCCAATGACAGAGCCTATTATAATAGTCAGTGTACACCAAATGGTGGACAGAATCAGTAATGGAACAAATATTAACCACTGGTAAGGAAAGTATAAAATACGAGCCATATTATTTATCTTTTGGAGGGTTAAATAGAAAGGAACTGCTACCGGTGCAGCTCCTTTCTTTTATCTTCATACGATCAGGGAATCTATTTGCTCAGATTAGCAATACTTTCCTTTATCGTTTTTATTTTACTTTCCGCATCTGCCTGTTTCTTGCGCTCATTTTCGACAATTTCAGGCTTGGCATTAGCTACAAACTTTTCGTTACTGAGTTTATTCGCTACCGATTTGAGGAACCCTTCGAGATAAACGAGTTCTTCATTCAGTTTCTCCAATTCGGCTTCTATATCGATATTGTTACCCAGAGGAACGGAAAATTCAGTTGTACCAACTAAGAAAGATACCGCCGTAACATCTTTTTCACTTACAGTCTTTATCGATGTAAGGTTTCCCATCTTGGAAATAACACTATCGAAAGCAGTATTGTATCCGCCAATAACCTCAAGCGATAATTCTTCTTTATTCGGTATATTCTTTTGCAGACGGATGGTACGCACTCCCGCAATAGTTTCTTTAACCTTTTCGAAGGCTTCGAGCAACTCATTATCAGATGAAGATTCTTTTGGCATATCGGAAACCATAATACTTTCGCCTTCTTTTCTTTCGGTTAATGCCTGCCATAATTCTTCTGTGATAAACGGCATAAACGGATGAAGAAGACGAAGCAGCGAATCGAAAAAGCCAAGCGTAGCTTCATATGTCTTAGCATCTATCGGCTGCTGATAAGCAGGCTTCACCATCTCCAGATACCACGATGAGAATTCATCCCAGAACAGTTTGTAAACTGCCATCAGAGCTTCGGATAAGCGATACTTACCGAAAGAATCGTCGAGTTCCGCGGTTGTTTTAGCCAATATATTTTCAAACCATTCTATCGCTATTTTAGCTGATTCAGGCTGCTCAATATTCTTGTCCACTTCCCATCCTTTTACCAGACGAAAAGCATTCCATATCTTATTATTGAAGTTGCGCCCCTGTTCACAAAGAGCCTCATCGAACGGAATATCATTTCCTGCCGGAGCAGTGAGCAGCAATCCCATGCGCACGCCGTCTGCTCCGTATTTCGAAATCAGATCGAGCGGATCAGGAGAGTTACCTAATTGTTTCGACATCTTACGCCCCTCTTTATCGCGTACAATCCCTGTAAAATAAACGTTTTCGAAACAAGCCTTATTACGATATTCATATCCGGACATAATCATACGGGCTACCCAGAAGAATATGATATCCGGCCCTGTTACCAAGTCATTCGTCGGATAATAATAGTTTATTTCTTCATTGTCAGGATGGTTTATTCCATCGAAAACAGATATTGGCCACAACCACGAAGAGAACCATGTGTCGAGGCAGTCTTCATCCTGACGCAGGTCTTCCATTTGCAAACTTGGATTTATCTTCTGCGCCTCGGCCAATGCTTTCTCTGGAGTTTCTCCTACTACAAAACCTCCTTCAGGCAAATAATAAGCCGGAATTTGATGTCCCCACCATAGTTGACGGCTTATATTCCAGTCCTTAATATTTTCCATCCAATGGCGGTATGTATTTTTAAACTTGGCCGGATAGAATTTGATTGTATCGTTTTCAACTGCATCGAGTGCCGGTTTTGCCAGATTTTCCATTTTCAGGAACCATTGCATCGATAATTTCGGTTCGATAGGCACGTGTGTACGCTCCGAATATCCGACACTGTTGGTATATGCTTCCGCTTTTTCGAGCAGACCTAATTCTTGCAAGTCCTTCTCTATCTTTTTACGCACATCGAAACGATCCATGCCTTCGTACTGAAGTCCGTATGAGTTTAATGTACCATCATCGTTGAAAATATCGAGTCCTTCTAGATTGTATTTCTCACCGAGCATATAGTCGTTCACATCATGTGCAGGAGTAACTTTCAGAAATCCTGTTCCGAACTCCATGTCCACATATTCATCCTCTATAATAGGTACAACACGATTGGCGATAGGCACAATAACTTTCTTACCTTTCGCAAATGCTGTTTTGGGGTCGTTCGGATTAATACATACAGCGATATCTCCAAAGATAGTTTCGGGACGGGTGGTAGCAATTACCACAAAGCCATCTTCCCCTTCAATTTTATATTTCAGGTAATACAACTTTCCATGCTCTTCCTTATGGATAACCTCTTCATCCGAAATTGCGGTTTTGGCGGCAGGATCCCAGTTTACCATACGGATGCCGCGGTAAATAAGTCCTTTATTATATAAATCTACGAATGTTTTTATTACACTTTCCGACCGTTTTTCGTCCATAGTGAAACATGTACGATCCCAATCGCACGATGCTCCCAACTTTTTCAACTGTTCAAGGATGATGCCACCATGTTTATGAGTCCAGTCCCATGCATGTTTCAGGAATTCGTCACGTGTAAGGTCATATTTACTTATGCCTTCAGACGCAAGTTTTGCCACCACCTTTGCTTCAGTAGCAATGGAGGCATGGTCGGTACCCGGCACCCAGCAAGCATTTTTGCCCATCATGCGGGCACGGCGTACAAGTATATCCTGAATAGTATTGTTCAGCATGTGCCCCATGTGCAGCACACCGGTGACGTTAGGTGGAGGGATAACAATCGTATAGGGTTCACGACTATCGGGTTCGGAATGAAAGAACCTGTTTTCCAACCAGTATTTATACCACTTGTCTTCTACTTCAGCAGGATTGTATTTACTTGCAATTTCCATAATTAATCATTTAGTAACAGATAGATTTTAATGATGCACTTCTGAATCATAATTGACTATTGTTGCTTTATTTACCAAAATAATAAACAGGTCTGCGACCTTAGTAACTGTTAGGGATTTTCACAAAAACGTTTTTTACATGAAAAACCAGTAGTTCTTCGTTCATTTTTAGTCTGTTTTTGGCTAATTTTCACTTTCACTCAGCTCAGGTAGCCCGCTACCATCACTTCGCGGAAGCAAAAATCGCCTCAAAAACAACTCTAAAAAATTAGAACGAGAAATTCCCTAACAGTTACTTAAAACTTTTAGAGGGAACAAAAATACGAAATAGTTTTCAATCATTTCTTATTTTGCAGTATCCAAGTAAAGATGTATCTTGTATCCCCGAAAAACATATAGTCCCAATATAATATGAAAAACATATCCGGATTGATTTTATTATCGTTTATCCTGCTTACCACAACAGCATCTTGCGGAAATAAAAAAGCTTCAGACCCCATATCACTAAAGGTAATGAGCTTTAATATATGGATGGGTGGAGGTAAATCCATCGAAGCCACGGCCGAAGTCCTGGTAAACAGCGGTGCCGATATTATAGGCATACAAGAAGCCACACGTAAGGACCATAACACGGCAAAGCAGATAGCAGACAGTCTGAACTGGCATTCCTATGTATATGGAAGAAGTACAGCCATCATTAGTAAATACCCTATTGTAGACACATCGGAGAATAAGCAAGGAGTAAAAATAAAGATAGATGACAGCCATTTTGTGTGGATGTTCAATGTTCATCTGATGTATTGCCCTTACGAACCATACCAGCTGAACGGAATCGAATATTGTGGAGCCCCACTTCTTTCCACTGCCGCAGAAGCTATCGAGTCTGCAAAAAAATCGCGTGAAAAAGAAGTGAAATCTAATGTAGCAGATATCCTGACCATTCAGAAAGAAGGGTATCCGATATTCTTGACAGGAGACTTTAACGAACCATCCTGTCTGGACTGGACTAACAATGCTGTAGAGGCAAAGCTATGTAAAATAGCTGTCGCATGGCCATCTACGAAAGCCTTTATAGATGCCGGACTAAATGATTCTTATCGAAAGAAATATCCGGATGAAGTCAAAGATCCCGGACATACATGGACAACTCTGCCTGAGACAAAGGCATATACAGAAGTACTGGACCGTATCGATTTTGTATTCTTCTCAGGGGATAATATCAAACTGGAGAATTCTCAGATTGTAGGGGAAGAAAGTCCTTTTAGTAATATAAAGTTCAATAATTATCCGTCCGATCACAGGGCTGTACTCAGCACCTTTACTATTAAATAACAGGATAACCGTATTATTTTCCCAATAACATAATCATCAGTATGCCCGTACACACGGCTCCGATGGTAGCAACCAATCCCGGCAACATAAAGGAATGGTTCAAAACCCATTTACCGATACGGGTAGTCCCTGTACGGTCGAAATTAATAGCCGCTACAACAGTAGGATAGTTTGGCAAGAAAAAATATCCGTTTACCGTAGGGAAAAGAGCTATCAGCATCCACGGAGATATCCCTAGTGCAATGCCAAGCGGCATCAGTGCGCGCACGGTGGCAGCCTGACTATATAGCAGAATAGACATTACAAATAGAGCGATTCCGAATATCCAGGGCATTGAGGTTACTACTCCTTCGATAGAAGTGCGCAATTGCTCCATATTTCCATTGATAAAAGTGTCCCCCATCCAGGCGATTCCGAATATGGCAACTACTGCCTGCATTCCGGCGATAAAGACAGAGCCTTGTGCCGCTTTTATCCCATTTGTATTTGTAGTGAGCAGGATGAGGGCAGCAGCAGATAACATCAATATTTCAATAATAATGGGCATATTCAACCTATTGCCCCCTATATTACGCAAACTTTCTATTGACCCGAACAGGATGATAAAGACAGTTGCCAGAATAAATATAAGAACAGACAGTCCCGCCTTACTCTTCAACTTATAATCTATTTTTTCTATCGAGGTACTTTTAGCAAACATGCCATCCTCTACCCGTTGGAGATATTCAGGGTCTTCATGCAATTCCTTTCCCACTCGCATACTGAACAAGGCACCCAATAATACTCCGATCAGAGTCGATGGTATACTTATCATTAAGATGTCAAGCAAGGAAATATCATATCCTGCCAGCATACTTAGCAATGCTACTGTGGCCGCCGAGATAGGGCTGGCAGTTATAGCCTGCTGGGATGCGATTACAGCGATACCAAGTGGTCGCTCGGGTCGTATCTTTGTCTCACGGGCAACTTCCGCTATTACAGGTAATACAGAATAGGCTACATGCCCTGTTCCGGCAACAAAGGTAAACAGATAAGTGACTATCGGACTTAGCAATGTAATACGTTGCGGATGCTTCCGTAAGAATTTCTCAGCCATCGATACCATCAGATCGAGTCCGCCTGCCGCCTGCATACAACCTGCCGCCGCAATAACGGCGACTATCATCAGCATGACATCTATGGGTGGCGAAGTCGGTTCCAGCCCGAAACCGAAGACAAGGACGGCAAGCCCCAATCCTCCCATTACACCTAATCCGATGCCTTGTATCCGGGCTCCTATAATAATGGCTGTGAGGACAAAGAGGAATTGTATCAGCATATAAGTCTATATTATGCGATTAAAAATTGATGTCAAATATAATAATTTAATAAAGATGTGAATGTTTTGCTGAGAAGATAATCTTTCCGGATCTATGACATTTGAAGAGGGTAAGTTCATCAACAAAACAGAAAATAATTATCTATATTATTTTTATATGCCTATTAACGAATTTGGCAATAAAAGTGATCTTTGAAATATCAGAAAGGGATAGATTTTATATACGCTATATTCCCGTGGCAGTTGGTTGTTACTTTTTTGGAAAACTGTAGGGGGCGAATTGAAAATCGGGGGAGCCAATAAACATTCGCTCTATACTGATTGCGGGCGAAAGATGTTTCGCCCCTACAAAAACCATAAAACCTGTTACCTTTGTTACCTTTTCAAAGTAGTAAGCGTTGAGTAATAAGTTTGAAGGAGTTCTAATTGTTGACTGCTAACTGTTGACTGTTTACTGATATATGTGTAACCTTTGTTACCTTTTAACAATTACGGGTTATTTACTGTTTACTGTAAAAAGTGTCAGACATGTCAGATTTTAACAAATTGAGAATGGAATCGAATTATCAACTTTTACTTCAATCACTGTTGGCGGCCTGATTCGTGATGAAGCTCTCTTTTTTTCCAAAATGTCATATTTAACGTTGACTTTTACATTATTCCCCCTACATTATTTAGCATATATCTATAATTATACTAATTTTGCACCTTATTCTAAAACCTGTACCTATGCGTACACTACAAGAGCTTGTAAATACGGAAGATCCGGGTTGGCCTGTTATCAAGGAATGGATAAGCATGGCCAAAAACAAGGTGGAAATTCTACCTTGCGAACGTCAGCGAGCCGAAAATGCTCTGGTAAATACCCAAGTCACCACACGTTCCCTGATGGGAGCAATCATCTACGAAACAGGCGGACTACTCATCGACAATGGTTGGATACGAATCCTGGGCTCAGGTAGCGACCGGATGAAGAGAACCCTGCCGGACTGGAATCAAGGCAAAACATTTGAAGAATTCGGTGAACCTGCACCATATATGCTCGTGGCAGATGATGCCATTGGGGGATTTTATGCGATTAATGCGGGCTTTCTGGGAAAGGACGCGGGCAATATGTATTATTTTGCACCCGAATCGCTGCGATGGATACCGATGGAAATCGGGTATAGCCAGTTCCTTCTATTTTGTTTCGAAACGGATATGAACGACTTTTATGAAGGGCTGCGTTGGAAAGGCTGGGAAAAGGATGTCGCAGCGCTCAATCCCGATTATGCATACAGCTTTGTGCCTTTCCTGTGGACAAAGGAGGGGAAAGATATAAACAATGTTTCCAGAAGGGTTATACCAGTGAAGGATGTGTACGAATTCAATATGGAAATGAAAGATACTCTCGGCTGAGATGGCACGCCGATAGTGTAAGGTGAAATAACATTAGTATAAATCTAATTTTTTAAAATCTTTAAATAGCTAAAGTATATGCAAGTCACAGAGAAAGAAGCGGATGAAATTATCCAACCGATACGAAAAACAGACCTGATTTATCAGATTGAGGATAAACCGCCTTTCAGCGAGGCTATGTTTGCAGGGTTTCAACACCTGCTGGCTATTTTTGTGGCTATCATAACCCCTCCGTTAATTATATCCCGGGCGTTAAATTTCAGTGCAGAAACCACAGGATTCCTTGTTTCCATGGCTTTACTGGCTTCGGGTATATCTACATTTATACAGTGCCGCCGTTTCGGCCCTGTGGGTTGTGGCTTACTCTGTATACAGGGAACTAGCTTTTCTTTCATCGGTGCGCTGACTGCCAGTTTCGCAGCTAAAGGCGATATGACCGAAGCTGCCATTCTTGCCGCTATATTCGGAGTCTGTATCGCTGCCTCTCCTGTGGAAATGATAGTGAGCCGCTTGCTGAAATATACAAAGAAGATCATCACTCCACTTGTTTCGGGCATTGTGGTAACAATGATAGGACTCTCCCTCATTAAAGTGGCAATTATATCCTGCGGTGGCGGATTCGGAGCCATGAGTCTTGAAGGAGAAAGAGGATTCGGCAGTCTGCAGAATCTGGGTATCGCAGCCCTTGTTCTTGTATCCATTCTTATATTGAACGGCATAAAGAATAAGTACATCCGCATGAGTTCGATCATCATAGGTATTGTTATCGGCTATGTTGTGTCATACTTTATGGGGTGGATCGATTTTTCTAATATGGGTGAAATAGGAGCATTTACCATTCCCCAGCCATTCAAGTACGGGTTAAGCTTCGACCTCTCTGCTTTCATTGCCGTAGCTCTTATCTACTTTATTACTTCTATAGAAGCATACGGTGATATCACAGCAAACTCGATGATTGGCGGAGAACCTATAGAAGGTCCTAAATTTATGAAACGTGTACAGGGTGGAGTATTGGCCGATGGTATCAATTCGGCTATAGCCGGAGTATTCAACTCTTTCCCTAATTCTATATTTGCACAGAACAACGGACTGATCCAGTTGACAGGGGTAGCCAGTCGCCGAGTAGGTTACTATATCGCCGCATTCCTTGTTATATTGAGTGCCTTCCCTTTCATCGGAGGTATCTTTTCTATTATGCCTGAGCCCGTACTTGGAGGCGCCACATTGCTGATGTTCGGTACTGTTGCCGCATCGGGAGTACGCATTATTGCATCACAAAACATAGATAGAAAAGCCATACTGGTACTTGCGGTCAGCTTTGCCTGTGGGCTCGGTGTGGAACTGGTTCCTGATATCCTATCCCAGATGCCGACTGCTATAAAAGGGATTTTTGCTTCGGGAATTACTACCGGAGGAGTTGTTGCCATCCTTGCTAATGTGATTATCCGTATCAAAGACTAAATATTTATTGTTATGAAATTACTAAAAGACCGTATCCTTAAGGATGGAAAAAGCTTTGACGGAGGAATCCTTAAAGTAGATAGCTTTATCAATCACCAGATGGATCCCATCCTGATGAAGTCGATAGGAGTGGAATTTGTCCGCAAGTTCGGAAATCTGCCGATAAATAAAATTATAACAATAGAGGCCAGTGGCATTGCCCCTGCTATCATGCTGGGTTACCTGCTCGAATTGCCTGTCGTATTTGTAAAAAAAGCAGTACCGAAAACAATGGTAAATATGGTGTCTACTATTGCCCATTCCTTTACCAAGGATAAGGACTATACAATCTGCGTAAGTAAAGATTTCCTGAACCCGAACGACAAAGTCGTTTTCATCGATGATTTTTTAGCTAACGGTAACGCGGCCATCGGCATATACAACCTGATCAAAGAGGCCGGGGCCGAACTTTACGGCATGGGCTTTATTATCGAGAAAAGCTTTCAGGACGGAGGACAACGTCTGCGTGAACTCGGTATCCACATAGAGTCGCTGGCTAAAATAAAGGAATTGGGCGATAATAAGATCATCTTCGAAGATTAAACAATGGATAAAACAATCTTTTTTACCCCTGATATTCTCTCCAATGTAGAGCTGCCTGCCGAGGAAGCTCTGCATTGCATAAAAGTATTACGTAAAAAAGAAGGCGATGAAATATTGTTGACCGATGGAAAAGGCTTTTTTTATGATGCCGAAATAATGCAGGCCAACCCGAAACATTGTATAGTAAACATCCTAAAAACAATAGAACAACCCAAAGACTGGGACTTCAACCTGCAAATAGCTTTTGCCCCGACAAAAAATATCGACCGTATAGAATGGTTTGCAGAAAAGGCTACAGAAATAGGGATCGACCGCCTCAGCCCTATTCTTTGCCAACATTCCGAACGGAAGGAGATAAAGGCTCAGCGGATAGAAAAGATACTTGTTTCGGCGATGAAACAATCTCAAAAAGCCTTATTGCCCCAACTGGATGATATGCAATCTTTCTCTAAATTCATCAAACAGGAGTTTGACGGGCAAAAGTTCATAGCCCATTGTTATCCACAGGAAAAAGTATTGTTGAAAGATATTTATAAGAAAAGCGGTAATGCCCTCATTCTTATCGGGCCGGAAGGCGACTTCTCTGAAGAGGAAGTAAGAATGGCTATAGATAACGGTTTTGAACCGATCTCTTTAGGCGAAAGTCGTTTACGTACCGAAACGGCTGCACTGGTTGCTTGTCACACATTACATGTTCTGAACTGACAGTCAGAACTTATATTCCTCCAGTTTCTTCACTATTTTCACCGCTTCCACCGCCTCTTTCACATCATGCACCCGTAAGATATCCGCCCCGTTCTGCAAGGCAAAGGTATTCAGGATGGTGGTTCCATTGAGGCTTCCGGCAGGAGTTGTGTCCAACAAACCGGCAATCATTTTTTTTCTCGAAATACCGACCAAAAGAGGTAATTCAAAAACAGAGAAACCCCGCAAAGTAGCCATTAACTCATAGTTCTGATCCATCGTTTTACTAAACCCGAATCCGGGATCGATAATAATATCATTCACACCGAGTAAATGCAGTTCAGCTACTTTTTTAGAGAAATAATAGAAGATATCCTGAATCAGATTATCATAGTCTGTCAAATCCGTCATCGTTTGCGGCGTACCGCGCATATGCATCAATATATAAGGCACATTAAGCCGGGCAACCGTATCGAACATACTTTTGCCTATTTCACCGCCCGAAATATCATTTATGATGGCTACTCCATGTTCCTCAACGCAAAAACGGGCTACATCGCCATAGAAAGTATCTACCGAAAGGATAGCATCGGGGAATTCCCTGCTGATAACAGGCAAAGCAAACTTCAGCCGCTCTATTTCTTCCTGTGCAGAGAGCAAGGTAGAAGAAGGACGGGTTGACTGTGCACCTATATCTATAATCGTTCCTCCCTGAGAAAGTATTTCCGAAACCCTATCTATAACCTGCTGTTCGGTTTCTTTGCGGCTACCCGAATAAAATGAATCGGGAGTAACATTTAGTATCCCCATTACAACGGGATAAGACAGATCTAGCAGTTCTCCTTTAATATTGATTGTTTTCATCGGATTTTCTTATAGTGATTCTGTGAACAGATTACAGGTAAATCAAACTTTTTTCAATGTGGATACAAAGTAAGCGTTTTTTTGTCACAGTATCAGCTTTCCTATCCTTATTCAGGCTTAGTCAAAATGTTAAAATCTGACAACTCGCAATCAACGAAGTGAAGGTAAGTGGAAATTAGCGGGATAAACATCGAAAATAAACAACTGAAATACAACAGCTTGCTAATATGGGATATTTATTTTGCAAATATAGCACCTGCATTTCATTTGCGACCTCTATTTTTGGTTTCTATCGATTTATCAAGGACATTTACAAACACACACAGAATGAAGACACTGTATTCTAAACTATTTATACCCGTTTTAGCCGGGTTCTTTAGCTATTATAATGCGAATGCTCAAGTTACTATTGGATCAACCATTCTTCCTTCGGAAGGAGCCATTCTCGATCTAAAAGAGAATCAGCCAACAGTTAATAACACCAATGCAACCAAGGGATTGATGCTTCCCCGGGTGAAATTGACCAGCAATGCGGATTTATTCCCTATGTTTTTGGGGGATACAGATTATGAAAACAACACAAGCAGCAAGAAAGATTCTGAAGATAAGTCTCATACAGGGCTTACAGTATATAATATCAACTTAGATATTTGTGAAGAAATATATCCCGGTGTATATACATGGGATGGAAATGAATGGATCTTACTATCGGAAGGAATATTTCCCAGCGAAACCGATATTCTGGTAGACAATCGCAATTCGGCCAAACCCGAACAATATAAGATAGGTAAGTTTGCTGATGCCGGATGGTGGATGCTCGAAAACCTTAGAGCTGATAGATGGCCCGATGGAACTAATAACGGACTGGTATTCGATTATCCCGTTATGGAAACAGATCCTACTTATTTAGAGCCGAGGTTTTATTACCCTCGTGGTAGCCAATCCGATCTGGGAACGAATCCTCATTACGGATACATGTATAACCTGATGGCGGCGACCAAGCTGACACGCACCGAAATAGGAAATACCACTCATTTGATCGGAATACAGGGAATCTGTCCCGATGGCTGGCACTTACCTACCCTAGATGAATGGTGGGAACTAAGAGATGCTGTTGAAGCTAATCCATGTCAATATGCTCACAGTAAGATAGGAGCAAATACCGGATGGAACATGCAATCTATGGAAAATAACTCTAACGGAGTGAGCCGTAGTAGAGAACAGGGAGGATTTAACGGAATCCTCTTGGGGCGCATGTCACGGGATCAGAAAACAGGGGAAATATCCCTTGGTTACAATAAACAAACAGCCTTTTTCTGGGTAGGGGCTACCAATAGTGTACTTGGAACACAGGCTGCCGCGCTCGACAAAAATACGTATGCAGCTGCCAGAATGCCTCATATAGATGTCTATCTGTTATCTGTGAGATGTAAAAAAGATTAAGCTCGATTGCTCGATAATAAATTGTGGAAATTGGGATATTATTTTACAACAATATCCCAATTTTATATCAATAAAACTTGTACAATTTTGGAGTCGGAACATCGCCTAAAATGCAAACGCATTTACTCTAAAAGCAACATATAACTTGCAAATCGATGCCAATAGAAAAAAGTTACAACTCTATTATCTCCTCTTCCAATATGGTCAGTTTCTCTATTCCGCTCTCAGTTACCACATATGTATTTTCTACCCCGACAGCTCCTACTTCCGGAATCACAAATTTAGGTTCCAATGCAAAAACGATGTTCTTTTCCAGTAATTCTTTCGAACGGGGAGTCAATACCGGAGGCTCGTTTATCTCAAGGCCTAGTCCATGTCCGACAAACTTAGCCTGCTGCTTCGTTCCCATGAAGTATGGTTCAAGATTATTCTTTACTACCATTTCCATCGAGATATTATACAGTTCGGCACAACCGGTTCCGGGTTTGGCAATATCCATAATATGGTTGTGAATATCTATCGACACCTGATGAGCACGATAGGCGATATCTAATGTCTTTCCTAACGAAAAAACACGTGTCATATCGGTCATCCAAGGCGAATAATTTCCTGCCATATCCACCATAATGGTTTGCCCTTTTTCTATTCTTTGTCCCGATGCGCCCAGAGGTAAAGTAGGACTACTACCTGCTCCGCCCAAAGCGTAATCGTAAGGAGACGGAGCTTCTGCATTCTCTCCGGCCAGCAAACTTCCCATATAGATATCCATATTGTCGCCATAACTGCGGAAGATACCCATAGAGCCGTGCAGACGCATCAGCTTTTCTATCTCTATCTGTAATTCTATATCAGTCATCCCTGGCCTGTAAACGGACGGAATCAGCTTATAAACAGCTTCATGTTTCCGGGCGCAGGCTCTCACCTGTTCCAGTTCGAAATCCGTTTTCACACTGCGTATTTTACGCATAAAAGTTGAAGCATTAGCAGCTTTGGTTATATTAAATGTTCCCATCAAACGGGCGCATTCACCGAAGGAAAGGACATCTGTCTCCAATAATAAAGTCTTGGGCAATGACATGCCTCTGTTTTGAAGTTCTTCCGCAATTTGTTCCGGCTTCCGGATATAGATCGTATTTTCAAAAGCAATACCTTCGGGCCGCTTAACAAAATGCATAGGGCTACCCTCGGCCGGCAGATAATAGTAACCATTGTAAACCATGCCTGTCATATAAAATACGTTCACAGACGTACTTAATACACAAGCTTCTACTTCCATTGACTGCATTACTTTTTGCAGGCGGGAACAGCGAATCTCCAAATCTCTTGTCAATGCTTCCTTATTGTTCATAATCTTTTTTTATACAATCCTTTATTCAAAATATAATCATATATGTCATCCGGCAAAAAAGCTCTTACATCTTTTCCCTCATAAATGCTATCCCTGATAAATGTCGATGAAATCTCTATAATAGGAGAATCAAGAGCCTCAACCTTATCCCTCAATTTCGTAGGAATAGTGATACGGTGTCCCAATCGCGGATATACCTTAATTTTATAATTTTCGAGGATCTTGTCGTATTCCCGCCAGCTTTCAAATACATTCCAATTATCAGCTCCGATTATCAAGGTGAAATCATGTCCGGGATATTCATTTCGCAAAGCATCCAATGTATTCACCGTATAAGACGGGATGGGCATTGAAAATTCAAAATCACTGGCTTTTAGTTTTGTGTATTTTGCCAATGCAAGTTCTGTCATTTCCAGGCGTATATGTTCGTCCGAAAGCTCATCCTCCGATTTCAGCGGATTTTGCGGGCTTACCAGAAACCACACCTCTTCTATTTCCGTGAATTCCACTATGTAATTCGCGAGAATCAGATGCCCGATATGTATCGGGTTGAAAGACCCTGAAAAGATGCCGATATTCATTTCTTCAGAAAATCAGTTATCACGTTCAATGCTTTTGCTTTTGCCTCTTCCAGATTATCATTGTGTATTACCACATCAAACTGAGGAGCGAATGTCATTTCATATTCAGCTTTTGCAATACGGGATTCGATAACTTCGGGCGAGTCGGTGCCTCTTTTTTCCAGACGGCAACGCAGTTCATTTATGGAAGGTGGTTCTATGAAAACAGATAAAGCTTTATCTCCGTAATATTTCTTTATATTACAGCCGCCTACTACATCCACATCGAAAATCACATTGCCTCCACCGTTCATAATACGTTCCACCTCTGCTTTCAGCGTACCGTAAAACTTATCCGTATATACCTCCTCATACTCGAGAAACTCTCCATGGGCGATTTTTTCCCTGAATTCTTCGGGGCTATGAAAATAGTATTCCACTCCGTGCTTTTCCGTTCCTCTTGGCGGACGGCTGGTAGCCGATATTGAAAACTGAAGGTTCAAATCCTGCGATAGCAGGTAATTGACGATTGTAGATTTACCTGCGCCTGAAGGAGCCGAAAATATGACTAACTTGCCCATTAATTTTATAAGAGATCTTATTATAATACGTTCAATACCTGCTCTTTGATCTGTTCCAATTCGTCTTTCATACGTACAACTATCTGCTGCATTTCCGCATGATTCGATTTCGAACCCATTGTATTTATTTCACGTCCCATTTCCTGAGAAATGAAACCCAGCTTCTTGCCTTGTCCCGAACCCGATTTCATTGTTTCCAGAAAATAGCTGAGATGATTTGTCAGACGAACCTTTTCTTCGTTTATATCCAGTTTTTCGATATAATAGATCATCTCCTGTTCGAAACGATTCTTATCGTAGTCAAAGTCTTCTATTTTCTGCAGAGCTTCGGTTATCCGTACTTTTATTTTATCCACACGTTCAGCTTCATGAGGTTCTATATCTGTCAATAACCGTGAGATATTCCCTATTTTTTCTTCAAACAGCTTTTCCAGCATAGCCCCTTCCTGTTTGCGGAAAGCAAGCAATTGCTTCTTTGCTTCACCTATTGTTTTCGAAACGGCAGCCCATTCGGCTTCATCCACTTCCTGCGATTCGTATTTTAATACATCCGGTAAACGAAGCAGTGTTGAAAACCAATCGGAAGGAGTATCTATTCCCAGCTTACGGGCCGACTCCTTAATCTGGTTATAATATCCTTCGAGCAGATTGTGGTTGATTTGGTTAGCTGTTTCATTACCTATATTTTCCACATATATAAGAAAGTCTACTTTTCCACGTTCCAATTCACGGGAAAGCATATTGCGGACTTCCATTTCATGCTCTTTGTATAGATTTGGCATACGAACCGACAAGTCCAATTGTTTGCTGTTAAGGGATTTAATCTCTACTGTAACTTTCCTTTTGTCAAGTTCGGTTGTGGCTTTCCCAAAACCTGTCATTGATTGTATCATGCTGCTAATTTTAGATTTAGGCACAAAAATACACAAATATTATACGTTCCGATTAAAAAATAAGAACTTTAAATGCACAATCTGCGTTAATCATTAGTAATTACTTATTTTTGTAAATAGTTAAAATATAAAATAAAGAAATCAGAATGGGTACAAAACTATTCCTCCAATATCCAAAATGCGGCACATGCCAGAAGGCGGCCAAATGGCTAAAACAGAATAATGTCTCCGTAGAGAGCCGCGATATAACTACAGATAACCCTACAAAGACAGAACTGGCGGCATGGATAAAGAAGAGCGGATTGCCTATCGGAAAGTTCTTTAATACTTCAGGCAGGATTTATAAGGAAGAAAATCTGAAAGAGAAGGTTAAGTCTGCATCTGAAGGCGAATTGATAGAAATACTCGCATCCAACGGAATGGTTGTAAAACGTCCGCTGGTGATAGGAAATGACTTTGTACTGGTAGGGTTCAATGAGGAAGAATGGTCTGAAAGACTAAAAAAATAAATAGTTCTGCATGGAGGAAAAAGAAGACGTAAAATTAGCGCCGGAAGAAGCCCCGAAAAAGAAAAGCCTGATTAAGAAACTTTTCAAGATATTCCTGTATATAGTCCTTGGACTTATCGGGCTTAACGTGCTTTTATATGTACTGCTTTCCATACCGTATGTGCAGCAAAAGGTTGCGGACTTTGCCGTAAACAAACTGAAAGAGACGATGAAAACGGAGGTTTCGATAGACGAAGTCCGTTTAAGCCTTTTCAATAATGTAAGCCTGAAAGGCATCTATATAGAAGATCAGACCAGGGATACACTGCTTTATGCGCAGGACCTGAGCGTAAGCCTCAGCCCTTGGGAATTTATCAAAAGTAATAAACTCGCTATTACAGGAATCACGGTAGATAATTTCCTGATAAATGTAAATCAGAAAGATAGTGTAAGCGACTTTAACTTCCAGTTTGTAATAGATGCATTTTCGAGCGCCGACACCACCAAAGTGGATACGACCAAAAGCTCGCTGGTAGTGGTCATCGAAGACGTCAGTTTGAAACGCGGTCGATTGAATTATGACGTATTGTCTGTGCCGGAGACACCGCAGATGTTCAATGCATCCCATATATCCTTATACGATGTGAATGCGAATGTAGACCTGAACTCGATAGATGCCGACAAATTCGACATCGCGCTCAACAGTCTGTCGGCAAAAGAAAAGTCGGGAGTTGAAATCAAAAGCCTGAAAGGGCATTTATACTCCGACAAGTCGCAACTCTGGGTAGAAAACCTCTCCTTAAACTTACCTAACTCTCACCTGATAACCACTAAAGTAAGATATAACTTATCGAACAGCGCTTTCGAAATAGGCACGGACGACACGGAATTATCCGCCGAAGATTTAACCGCATTCCTGCCGAATCTCAAATTCCTGAGGAACAAACTTTCGTTGAAAACCAATATATCGGGAACGTTGCCTGCTGTGAATATCGAAAATATAAACCTCACCTATGGTGATGATTTTGTCCTTGAGGGGCTGGCCAGTCTGGGTAATTATGAGCGATACGGAAACTCGGATATAAATCTTTCTATCAATAAACTGAAAGCATCGACCAGAGCAATCTCCGATTTTGCAAAACTCGGTGATTCCACCTTTGTGACTCCTGATATATTAAGGGACATGGGAGACATATTCCTGAAAGGAACATTGACTGGACAGTTGAATAAGTTCAAACTCAATTCCGAAGCATGGTGCAGGCAAGGACTTGTCTCACTGCTGGCGACCGGTGGTGTGGATACCACATTTACCAACTTCAGTGTAAATGCCGGACTGAAAACACGCAACTTTAATCTGGGCAGATTGCTCGGAGGTACTGCAGGATTAGGTAATCTCTCTGCGCATATAGACCTGAGAGCGAGGCAAACAGAAAGAGAGTCTCTCTCTGCACAGATGCAGGGAAGTATAGATGCCCTACAATTCGAAAAAGAAACAATGAAAAACGTTCCTTTCAGCGGATTTTACAATGCTCAAAAAATGGGATTGACTGCCCGTGCCGACTGGAAGATAGGAAAAATATTCGTTGACGCTGATATGTCTCAGGCCAAAGTACCTGATATCAATTTACGCCTCAGACTAGATTCGCTACAAATAGACCCTTTCTATAAGAACCCCGACTGGGTAAATCCACGTCTGACCATGGCTCTGAAAGGGCAGTTCAAAGGATTGGACATTGACAATATTGTAGGAAAGGCAGATTTGGACAGCCTCGACTTCCATGATGATAATTTCGCATTCCAACCGGGTAAATTTACGTTGGAATCAGGCAAAAAAGAGGATGGCAGTAAATTTATCACACTCACCTCTTCCCTATTGACAGCCAATATAGCAGGACAATATTCATTTACTACTATTAGTGACGAATTTACAAACCTGATGAACGGATATCTGCCCGATGTATTCCAAATGAGAAAACGGACAAAGAAAGAGCAAAACAATTTCACTTTCAATATTACAGCCAACAATACTGAAAAACTGGGAGAAATATTTGTCTTACCTGTCGATATTATAGATCCGGCTTCGATAAGCGGACGCATCAATACCATAGACAAACAACTGTCGGTGAAAGGGAATGTTCCACGCCTCCGTTATGGCGAAATTGAAATTAAAAATACGACTCTGGATGTTATGAACCTCGACTCGGCCTTCAACATTTCAGGTGCCAGCAGCGTAATGATGGATAAAGGGAAGTATAACATCGCCCTCAATACCAACGGAGAGAAAAATACAATCTACACATTCGTAAGCGTGACCAGTGACAGTACCAATATCAATATAAAAGGAGATATAGAAGCCCTGGCCAGCTTTAGCCGCAATGAGAAAAAAGAACTTGTTTCTTCCCTCAAGATAACTCCGTCAGACATCATGGTAGACAAACTGGCGTTAAATCTGCTGCCCGCCGAAATACTGAACGAAGGGACACGTACTGAGATACATAATGTAGGACTGGGAGTGAACAAAAAACCGTATTTCAATATAGACGGGGTGATTTCAAGTGAAAAAAGTGATAGCCTCAGGGTTTACTTCACCCATGCCGAGATAGGAGACCTGCTGGAAGCATTCGATGTGAAGAACATCCGCGGATGTATTCACGGAGATGTCCTGCTCACCAATATACTCGACCAGCCCGAACTGTATACAGAAGGATTTCAGATCGCCGACATCGTCCTCTTCAGCGACACATTGGGCACAATGGACCTCGACAGTCACTGGAGTAACGAATACGGAGGAGTAGCCATGCAGGCAGCACTGGTAAAAGCAGAAGAAACCCTCGCCGAAATAGATGGTACTATATACACCAATCAGGATTCACTCGACCTCCAGTTAAGGATGGAAAAGATGCCTCTGCGCTGGGTACAGCCATTCGTCTCCGATATGCTCAACAAGGTCGACGGAACCATCAGCTCCAACCTGATGATAGAAGGAAACACAAAAGCGCCGCTTGTGAGGGGGTTCCTTGGGTTCAACGATACACAGATAGGGATAGACTACACCAACGTAACCTATACCATATCCGATACCATCAGGGTAAGCCCCGACCGGATAGGATTCGACAACCTGACCCTGAAAGACAGCCAGGGCAATACCGCCAATGTAAGTGCTACTGTGACTCACAAAAACTTCGACAATATGAAATATTCGCTCAATATGCGGATGAACAAACTCATGGTGCTGAATACCGAGCACAGGACCGACAGTCTTTTCTACGGACGGGTTTATGCCTCAGGCAATGTCAGGATAGACGGCACCAACGACGGCATCAATATGAACCTGCAGATAAAGAATGACAAAAATTCGAATTTGAATATCCTTCTGCCTCAACACTCCGAAGCAACCGATTATAAGAGTGTAGTATATATAAATGTGCCGGAAGAAAAGTTAAGGAACTCACTCAAAGATATGGTCGCTAAGGCCAAAGATCAGCCTCTACCAATACAACTGACTGTAAAACTCGATGTAACTCCCGATCTGGCAATCGGCATTATCATAGACCCATCTACAGGCGATGAATTGCAGGCAAAAGGAAATGGGTCTATCACATTCAATTATAATATGCTGAATGAGAACATGTCGGCATATGGAGACTATTCATTGACGGACGGGACCGTGAAACTGAATCTGCAAAACATAAAGAAACTGGACTTTAAAATACAGAACGGCAGTAAATTGCATTTTATCGGAGACCCGATGAAAACCCGATTTGAAATCACGGCTTACAGAAGGGTGAGGGCAGCACTGGAAACATTAGACCCTAGTTTTGTGATGGATAATTCATCGTCCAAGGTATCTGTGGACTGTGTACTCGGTATTGTAGGAAATATGGATAATATGGACCTCACCTATAACATTAGCCTGCCTGATGCAAATGATGATGTGCAGCGAAAAGTAAACACCTATATCAGCACCGATGAACAGAAAATAAAACAATTTGCATCCCTGATTGCTATGGGTACATTCTATCCAACTTCGGGAAGCAGCGGAGCAAACTTCGGCGATGGTATATGGACCAGCATCGCCGGCAGCGCCCTATCCGGTGCCATGTCGTCTCTAGTAGGTAATATGCTGGGAGATAAATGGCAGGTAGGCGCTACTGTGGAATCGAACGACGGCACATTGTCCGACATGAACATGCAGGTAAATGTTTCCCGTACATTCTGGGACGACAGGCTGATATTGAAAACAGACTTAGGATACCGCACAGACCAAACGAGTGTAGATAATAACTTTATCGGAAATTTCGACTTGGAATATAAATTGAACACAATGTGGACGTTGAGAGCATATAGCCATACCAATGATAAATATTATCGCCAGGCGCCCACAACTCAGGGTGTAGGTATTATTTACAACAAAGAAGCCGCCACACTGAAGCGTCTGTTCCAGTCATTTAAGCCAAGAAGATTCAGACGAAATGAAGCCCAACAGGGGCAAGGCCAGGCTCAGACACCAAATCAGCCTCAACAAGATACAACAACTCCGGCAGAGCAACAAGCCACTCCTGCCCTACCGGCAGATTCGACACAAACGACTGTAAATAAGCAGCCGGTGATAAGTGATGAACGGAAAAAATAAAATAATGAAAGTCAGAGTAAAAAGATGGAAGAAACCCTATTCTTTTTACTCTGTCTTTTGTATTATATAACTTAGTCATTTTTTCCACACATAAATCAGTGGTTTTGGCTTCACAGCCTAAAAGCGTTATCTTTGCATTTTTAACACTAAAAAATTAGCAAAAATGGAAGGAACTCCGAATTGTCCGGTGTGCAGCATGGAAAATACTTATTTCGACGGTACGGCATATGTTTGCCCCGATTGCTTTCACGAATGGACAGGCGAAGCAAACACAGAAACAGAAGACACAACCCCTAAAGACAGCAATGGCGCAGAATTACTTGACGGTGACGCTGTAACAGTTATTAAAGACCTGAAAGTAAAAGGCTCGTCGATGGTCATCAAGCGCGGGACGAAAGTAAAAAGTATCCGTCTGACCGAAGAACCGACAGAAGTAGATTGTAAAATAGACGGGTCGAGCATTGTTTTAAAAACATGCTTCCTGAAAAAAGGATAAGAACCCGCTCAAAATATATATCCGGAGGTGTTCATAACTTTAACGTTACGGACACCTTTTTTTATCCGGATACTCCTTAACTTTGCACGTTATGCAATATGATTTATTTTCAGAATACAAATATAAGTTCTTCAGCCTGGGCAGTGGTAGTAGCGGAAACTGTTACTATCTGGGAACCAAAGAAAACGGTATCCTTATAGATGCCGGAATAGGAATCCGTAATGTAACGAAAGCATTACGCGAATACGGTGTGGCTTTCGAAAAGATTAAAGCAATCCTTATCACGCACGACCACGCCGATCATATCAAAACTGTCGGATGCTTCGGGGACAAGTATAATATTCCGGTTTACGCGACCGAAACTGTACACGAAGGAATCCAACGCAACAGAGTGGTACAAGCTAATCTGTATCAATCGAAAAGGGTTATTGAAAAAGAAGTGCCGTTCACAATCACCGATTTTAATATAACCGCCTTTGACGTCCCTCACGATAGTATCGAAAATGTAGGCTACCATATTGAGTTTGACGGACAGGCACTTGTCGTTGTTACGGATATAGGCCGCATCACGGACAAGATCAGGGATTATGCCTGCAAAGCCAACCATCTTGTAATTGAAGCCAATTATGACGAATATATGCTTCAGACCGGCAAGTACCCATATTACCTCAAAGAGCGTATAAAAAACGGGATGGGACATTTGAGCAACCGCCTTTCGGCCGAATTTATTGCAAGTATCTATAATGAAAATCTCCGGAATATCTGGCTCTGTCATCTCAGCCAGGACAATAACCATCCCGAGATTGCATTCAAAACCGTAGAACAGGCATTGGCTACCAATGGTGTTGTTGTAAACAGGGATGTAAAACTGGAAACCCTCAGCAGATATAAGGTTTCGGGATTGAGAGAATTCTGATAATCCGAATCCGCAAGCATTTCAAAAAACTTTATCTATATAATTATAGCCGATAGCCTTTAGCCGTTGGCTTATCGTTCTTTGAAGTATTGACGGGCCCCTCCAACCTCCCCAAGGGGAGGCTACAGAGAGGGTAAAAGCTAATTATTAATTTTTCATTCTTCATTATTAATTACTTTCCG
Source organism: uncultured Dysgonomonas sp. (assembly GCF_900079725.1). Taxonomy (NCBI): domain Bacteria; kingdom Pseudomonadati; phylum Bacteroidota; class Bacteroidia; order Bacteroidales; family Dysgonomonadaceae; genus Dysgonomonas; species uncultured Dysgonomonas sp. The sequence goes on along the minus strand of NZ_LT599032.1, from coordinate 2,699,940 downwards.
TGTTACTTTTGTTACCTTTTTGAAGAAAGATACGAGATACGAGTTGTTTATTGCCTGCTGTAAAGTCACTTGTGCGACAGCCTATACTAACAGCTATCAGCTAAAAGCTAAATATATGTCAGATATGTCAGATTTTAACAAAATACCCGGGTCGCTCAGATTCTTCCATACAATCAAAAACTCATAGAGCTTAATGGATCTGCCCGTCGGGAGGCAGGGAAGGAAAAACTTTACAATTCTTATGTTATTCAATAGCTGAACCTTTACGTTAAAATATTGTTTTTATTATTATCTTTGTCTTAATAGAATTTTATCAGGTACTTTATGGCTCTAAAACAGTCCTTACAACTCAAACAGCAGCAGAAGCTTTCTCCTCTTCAGATGCAGGTTATCAAACTAACCGAGTTGCCTGTTATTGAGTTAGAAGAACGTATAAAGCAGGAACTCGAAGACAACCCGGCTCTGGAAGAAGGCCTCGAACCAACCGATGATACATCGGATTTCGATGATGATTACAATTCGGAAGACGATGGAAATATATCTCAGGAAGACTTGACTTTAGGTGACTACATGAATGAAGAAGAGATACCTGATTATCAATTACGGGATAGTAATAGACAAGCCTCCGGCAAACAGGACGAAATACCATTTTCGGTAGCAGCTTCCCTGCACGAATACCTGATAGAGCAATTGGGTGAATGTGAATTGGAAGAGAATGACGAAAAAGTAGCCGAATACATCATAGGTAACATTGACGAAAACGGCTATCTGGACAGATCTCTTTCTGCTATTTCGGACGACCTTATTTTCCAGCAAAATCTGGATATTCCGGTTTCTAAACTCGAAGAAATACTGAAGACAATCCAGGATTTCGAGCCGGCAGGTATAGGCGCCCGGAATCTACAGGAATGCCTCCTTTTGCAATTGACACGAAAAGAAAAATCAGACAATACGGAATTAGCTATAAAGATAATCAGCAATTACTTCGAGGAATTCTCTAAAAGGCATTATGACAAAATCATAAGACAACTGGATATCAATGAAACCGGGCTAAAAGGTGCAATACAGGAAATAACCACACTGAATCCTAAACCGGGTAATAACTGGGGAGATTCCATGTCCATCACATTGAGTACCATTGTTCCCGATTTTATTATAGAAACATATAACGGTGAACTTCTGCTTAGCATGAATAACCGTAACATTCCCGATCTGAAGGTAAGCCGCGAATATTCCGACCTGCTCAGAGGATACGCCGACAATAAGGAAAGCATGTCCGCTGATAGCAAGAATGCTGTTCTCTTCGTGAAGCAGAAGCTGGATTCCGCGCGTTGGTTCATCGATGCTATCAAGCAGAGGCAGGATACGCTTCAGCGTACTATGCAGACTATAATGGATATGCAATACGACTTTTTCCTTACAGGGGACGAAGCCCAGTTGAGACCGATGATACTGAAAGATGTGGCTCAGCGCACAGGATACGATATATCCACCATATCTCGGGTGAGCAATAGTAAATATGTGCAGACTAATTTTGGGATCTACCCACTTAAATACTTCTTCTCAGAGTCGATGCAGACTGACACGGGCGAGGAAATTTCTTCCCGCGAAGTGAAAGCCATATTAAAAGAATGTATCGAACACGAAGACAAGAAGAGACCGCTTACAGACGACAGGCTTTCAGAGATACTGAAAGAGAAGGGATATATAATTGCCCGCCGTACTGTAGCTAAATACCGGGAACAGATGAACTTGCCTGTTGCCCGATTAAGAAAGGAAATATGATAGAAGAAATAGACAATGCGCTGGAGATAAGAAACCATCCCGCTAATATTGGGGATGAATCCGGTTCCGGCAAATCGCCGTTCTCATATGAACCACCAAAAGAAAAAGAGCCACTTCCTGCCCGAATAATATCTATTATCCTGCATCCCTTTTTTATGGGAATATATGGAGTCTCACTTTTGTTTTTGTATACGGATTTCAGGTTGATCTTTGCCGGGCAGTTTATGCGGTTTATCACCCCCGTATTTTTCCTTACATGCGTGATTCCGGCGAGTAGTATATTCTTTTTGAGAAAAGCAGGGCTGATAAAAGATTATGATCTGAAAAATAGGAATGACAGGTTAATCCCGTTTGTCGCAGCGTTCTGTTCTTACTGCCTACTGATTTATTACTTCGTATCGGCCGGATTATATGCATGGTTTATCGGAGTACTGGCTGCCCCGCTTGTTCTGATTGTAATAGCTGCCATCACTACTAAATTCTGGAAGATCAGCGCACATATGATGGGGATTGGAGGACTGATCGGTTGCACTTTGTCGGTTTGTTACAACGTTAAAGGGCTGAATCCATTCATTTTGTTCATCATTTTGTTTATCTTAGCAGGGTGTTTGGGCGTATCCCGATTGGTGCTTCAGCGCCATACTCCGGGACAAGTATATGCAGGCTTTTTAATTGGCCTTATTGTTTCTTACCTATGCGTATTGATCGGGGCATATTGGGGTGTTATCATGTTTATAAATAACTTATAATTAATAATATAAAATAAATAGATTATGAATTTTCCTGAAAATCTGAAGTATTCAAAAGATCACGAGTGGATCAAAGTTGAAGGCGATAAAGCAGTAGTTGGTATTACAGAATTTGCTCAAAGCGAACTGGGTGAAATCGTTTATGTAGATGTTACTACCGAAGGGGAAACAATCGACAAAGACGGAGTATTCGGCAGCGTAGAAGCTGTAAAAACCGTTTCCGACCTGTTGATGCCTGTATCCGGAGAGGTGCTTGAAGTAAATGCCGATCTGGAAGACAAGCCTGAATTGATTAACGAAGATCCATACGGAAAAGGCTGGATTATTAAAATTGCTGTAAGTGATGCCGCCCAGCTGGACAGCTTGCTTTCGGCAGCAGATTACAAAAAACTAATTGGTAAATAATTAAATGAAACCTATTGTAAGTATAATTATGGGGAGCACATCTGACCTTCCCGTAATGGAAAAAGCTGCAAAGTTCTTCGATGAAATGGAGATTCCATTCGAGATAAATGCTTTGTCGGCACACCGGACCCCCGAACGCGTAGAGGCTTTTACTAAAGGAGCACACGACCGCGGCATCAAAGTAATTATTGCAGCTGCCGGTATGGCGGCCCATCTTCCGGGTGTTATAGCATCTATGACATCTATTCCGGTTATCGGAGTGCCTATCGATGCTTCGCTGGACGGAATGGACGCATTGCTGGCTATCGTGCAAATGCCTCCGGGAATACCTGTTGCCACAGTGGGAATCAACGGTTCCCAGAATGCGGCTATCCTTGCCCTGCAGATGATAGCTACGGGAGATGAAGACTTGCATAAGAAACTGGTCGCTTATAAAGAAACCTTGAAAAGTAAAATTGAAAAGGCTAATGAAGATTTAGCCAAAGTTCAGTATAAGTTCAAGACGAATTAAAAAGCGATTTCTTCCGAAGAAAAAGACAGTAAAGGTGTACCCGAAAGTACACCTTTACTCTTATCACAAATCTATTACTTACTTATACTACCTCCACCCGACTTGTGAGCATTGATAGTGTCGTATGTCAGCTTTTTGATATCAACATCGGCTCCGCCACTGCAACTAACAGAGATGGTCTTCGCCTTTCCTGATAGTTCTACATCAGCTCCGCCACTAACAGAAAGACTTACTTCGTCGGCACTGCCGATATTTATATTTGAATCGCTCCCGCCTGATGCTGCGATCTTGAGTTTTTTAGCCCTTAAGTCCTTGATATCACAGTCAGAACCTCCGGAGAAAGCAAAATTTGCCTCATTTACATTCAACCTGTCTATTTCTATATCCGCACCGCCTGAGGCTGCTATAGACAACGCTCCTTTATTATTCAATTCTTTTGCATTGAAATCGGAACCTCCCGATATAGCTATCGCATCTAATGCAGGGGCAGAAACATAGGCGTATATCCTGGAGTTTCTTTTAAAGCGCTCGCCGTCTTTCCGTCTCAGTTCGAGATTGCCATTACTTACTGTTATTTCAATTTTCGGCATGTTCTCCGCATCAGTCTCTATCTCCAATGAGTGCGAGTTGCTTTGGGTAAAATAAATATCTATACCTCCACTTACGGCAATCTTGTTAAATGAGCTTACCGGTTTCTTCTCTTTTACCACTTGTGCCGATATGCCTAAAGATATCACACAACATACTACTAACAGGATAATACTTTTTACTTTCATAGTTCTTTCTATTTTTAAGGTCGCAGACCTATTTGACTCTTCTTCGCGTCATTAATTAATTATTGCTTTCGTATCTAAAACCGCGACAGTTAGTCATGGTTTAATAACATTGCGTTAAATACTCTATTTCAATTACCTTATATCAATATCGGCATAGTTATTAGATACTATTATAGTTGCAGTAGGTTTGCCATTTCCTATCTGGCCTTTCTTAGTTACCTTATTACCTTTTTCAATAGATTCGGTATATTTCACAGTATATTTTTTCGAAATATTGAGGTCGCCGTATATAAGGCTTGCATCAAATGTTGCGGACATATTCAGCGGGAGTCCTATTGCAACATCACAATAACTGCCTTTTACATTTATCGTTTTCACTTTAGGCGACATCCCCCTTATCGTGACATCGCCATAAGAACTGCGAATGTCGATATCAGACAGCAGATTATCTATGATTATATCTGCATACATCAGCTGCCCTGTCATGCTACCAATAGTCCCTATTCTCAGATCACCATATGACGAGGATTTTGGTATCACAAGGGTTTGTATGTTACTGAACCGACAATCGTTGTAGTTACCTGATGACTCAATCTTCGCGGCTTTCTCTATTTTGAAATCAGAGTATGAACCAGACAATGTAATATCCTGCGCATCCCCTATTTTCACATCACTATATCTTGCTTTTACAGATGCAGCCTTAGCCAGTGATTGTGCCGAAAAATCACTATAGGAAAGATTAGCATTAAGACCTCCATTGAACCTATCCATCTTCATATCCCCATAATCAAGATTAATATTCAGGGATATATTTTTGGGGACTGTTATTATATAATTAATCTGAGGTCTCGAACTACTTCTGCCGGTATTATTAGTAGTGATGGAAAGAAGCCTGTTGCTTGTTGTTATATTACATGAGCCGGATTGATTTCTCTTATCGAAATATTGTATTTCCAGATCTATCTGGCTGGAATTTGATTCCTTCACAATTATATTTCCGTATTTATGAAAGAATTCTATTTCTGATATATTCGAAAAACTCTTTTTTTCTATCCGGTCGGGAGTCCCCTCTGCACGCTGCTTAGGACCTTTGCCATTATAGCTAAAAGCGTATGCAGTATAATCTTTTCCGTCAATGTTGAGATTTCTAAGGCTCGATTTTGCTGTCTTAATACCTTCTTTTGCTGCATTCATTGCCAGTGCAGTGATAGAATCAGTGTTAATATTGATGTTGAAGTCATTCAATGCCGTGATAGAGTCCATGTTTAAATTAAGGTTGAGCCCATTCAATTCCATAAACTGGCTCGAATCTATGTCTATTCCATCCAATACTTTATCCAGATTGAGATTCAATTTCTTTTTGAATACTCTGGCGGAATCCTGTGGCTGATTGCCTGTGCTTTCAATAGCAAATGCATGAAAGAGTGTCAGGCAGCATAAAGTCATTAATAATATATTCTTCTTCATCGTGTGTCCATTTTTAGCATTTTGTGTATTTACCTAATTTTTCATTTATACTTTCAAGTTTCTGAATGTTTGTTTTATAGTGTTTCACCAGATAGCGTATAGCCATTTCCTGATTTTCATTTTTCGACATCTCATCCACAAAAGCAGTATTACTGCTCATTATCTTCTCTATATCACGACTCAGCTGTGCCTGATTTTCGGTATCGGTATAGGCCAGTTTGCACATAATATCTGCTATCTGCTCCTCCATCTGCTGATTGTAATAATCGTTTGTCGCCTTGAATTCATCTGTCGCAATGGAATTTTCAGTCGGCGGAGCCACTTCTATGCTTTGTGGAGCATAGAATTTGACGGCCACTCCTATCAGTATCGCAATAGACGCGGCAACAGAGATAAAGCTTATCAATTTCAGCCTTTTAGCTGGTCTCTTTTCAGGTTCTTGAACATCTGCCTGCTTGTTAAGCAATGCTTCGAATCGCTCCATATGACCTGCCGATGGTTCTTTATCGTCAAACAGTTCTCTGTTCTTTTCTATGTATTCTTTTCTATTTTTCATCTCTCGCCCTCCTTTCAGATAAGTTCGATTAATCTTTGTTTTGCTCTCATATATTGTATGCGGGCTGTACCCGGCGCTATGCTTAGTATTTCAGCGATCTCTTCATGGTCATAACCTTCTATCAGATATAAATTTATAATCAGACGGCTCGATTCCGGCAATTTATCTATTGCTGATTTCACCTGACCTACCTTTTCCATTATTTGCTCCCAATCGGCATTATCATCCGTATCGGCAATATCATAATTCATATTTTCATGCAGTTCTGTCATCTCCATGTTTCTTCTTCTCAGCTTGTCTATGGATGCATTAATAGCTATCCGTACCAGCCATGCCTCGAAAGGAACGGAATCGCTGTAACTATCCAACCCTGAAAAGGCTTTGAGAAAAGCATCCTGCATCGTATCTTCAGCCTCGGCAGAGTCGCGGAGTACACGAAAGCATGTGTTGTAAACCCTTTTGTAAAAGGTCGTATACATCTGCATTTGCGCCCTGCGGTCGCCTTTCCTGCACTGTTCGATTATACCTGAGTCGAAACTTATCATCTACTAATCCTGTTACCTTTTCTATTTAGGACTCATATTACTTGTTTATTGACTTCCTGAGAGAATAACCGAGACAGTCAATTGTGCGAAATATGACATAAACACCTTTCTTTATTTATATGTACGCAAGAAAAAAAGAAGTGTTACAAAAGAACAGATTTTTTTTTAAGAAAAATTCTCTGTCTTATTCTTTTTGTATAAAATCTGATAGGATACTGGTTCACAATAAGAACCTTTATATTCTTATTACCTGTAACTGTGTACTCTTCACTTTCCACCGAAAAAAGTTACACTTTTACAGTATTTACCATTGTTACTTTTGGGTTTCTTCGTAAAGGGAAGTCCGCACCAACAAAGAGAACAGTAACTCACAAAGACATTAAGCGCAAAAGGTAACAAAGGTTACACATATATCAGCTTTTAGCTGATAGCTGTTAGCCAATAGCTTATGCACAAAACTTGACAAACTTGACACATTTTACACTATTCCCTATCTGTCACTTTTTATCCTCTCTGTAAGTCCCCCTTTGGGGGATTGAGGGGCCCGTCAATACATCAAAGAGCTAATAGCTATCAGCTAAAGGCTAACAGCTACATACATAGATAAACTTCCCGCCAAAAAATATTCTATAAAGTTTATATATATCGAAAAGAAACGTTAGTTTTATCTACTGATTAAAACAAAACATAACTTTACCATGAAGAAACTATTGCTATTAGCTTCTTTAATTGTAGCCTTTATATCCTGTAAGAAGGACAAGATACAGCAACTACCTGTAAATAGAATGTATCTAGTAGAATATCGTTTCAACCATCCCTCGCCTCCTGATACAGCGTGGATCTTTTACGTAAACGGAATAAGCGAAATAGACAGATTCTGTAATATAACACTTACTCAACCCGACATTTCAGAAGATGGATATCATACATTAATGTTTACATTGCCCGACAGCATAAAAAGAACAATTGCCGAAACAATAGAGCAATATCCCCGCGACACCTCGTTTGTGTTCGCAGGAAACGAGAACACAGACCGTGATGCATACAAGGGCTATTATTATTTCATCTGGACAGAAAGGGATTATAACAAGCCATTGTTTATCGACCTCTACCTCCCCGACAAATTACATAAAGACTGGCAATATGTAGTTGATAAAGTATATGATAATCACCGTAATAAATACACAGGGCTTAAAATAACAAATACTGATTCCTTAAAACAGCGTTTTGCCCTATTCGAAAGAAGACTTCCCTATACACATATAACACGTCCACCAACGGTAAAGTGGGTTCAGTTCACTCCCCCCTGTGGCGAACGACGATGACGAATGAAGAAGTGCCTGCTTAAATTTTATTTCTCAAATACAAACAACCTATAATACTTATGATAGGATAACCCACAGAAATTCGTGTTAAATGACATATAACGATAAACAAAATATCAGAAAAATAATGTATCTTTGTGCGCATTAAAAACAATAACTTATACTTGTTATTTTTATGCAAGAGAAAATCATTATCCTCGATTTCGGGTCACAAACCACCCAATTGATTGGTCGCAGAATCAGAGAATTAAATACCTACTGCGAAATTGTCCCTTACAACAAGTTCCCTTTCGATGACAATACTGTAAAAGGAGTAATCCTCTCGGGAAGTCCTTTTTCGGTGAATGATGCTACTGCCTTCAAGCCCGATATCAGCCAGATAAGAGGTAAATATCCGGTATTGGGTATTTGTTACGGTGCACAATATCTGGCCTATACATCGGGAGGAAAAGTTGAAAAAAGCGATTCCCGTGAATACGGACGGGCGCATCTGACAAAAATAAAGTCCGGCGTTGCCTTATTTGACGGAATAACTGAAGGCACTCAGGTATGGATGTCGCATGGAGACTCTATCACCGTAGTACCCGAAAATTTCGAAATAGTAGCCAGTACCGCTGATGTGTCAGCAGCAGCATATAAAATAGCGGGAGAGGAAACGTGGGCCGTACAGTTTCATCCTGAAGTTTACCATACTACAGACGGCACACGCCTTTTAAGCAACTTCCTTAACATATGCCATTCGAAACGAGGATGGAGCCCTGCTTCTTTCATCGATTCCACTGTTGAGGAGCTAAAAACAACGCTTGGTGACGATAAGGTTATCCTTGCCCTATCGGGGGGTGTAGACTCTTCCGTTACAGCCGTTCTGCTGAATAAGGCCATAGGAAAGAACCTGACTTGTGTATTCGTAGATCATGGTTTGCTCCGCAAAAACGAATTCGAAAATGTACTGAGAGATTATGAACATCTCGGGCTGAATGTAATAGGTGTAGATGCCAAAGAGCGATTCTACAAAGAACTTGCCGGTGTAACCGATCCGGAAAAGAAACGTAAGATCATTGGCAAAGGCTTTATTGATGTATTCGATGAAGAAGCACATAAGCTGAAAGATATAAAATGGCTGGGACAGGGAACTATTTACCCCGATATTATCGAGTCGCTTTCTATCACAGGCCATGTCATCAAATCGCACCATAACGTAGGAGGACTGCCTGAGAAAATGAATCTGAAACTGGTAGAACCTCTACGTCTGCTATTCAAAGATGAAGTACGCCGCGTTGGCTTGGAATTGGGTATGAAAGAAAACCTCATAAAACGCCATCCATTCCCGGGTCCCGGACTAGGCATCCGTATATTGGGCGATATCACTCCGGAGAAAGTAGAAATAGTACAGAATGCCGACGATATATTTATCCGTATGCTACGTGAACAAGGGCTCTATGATAAAGTGTGGCAAGCCGGAGCAATTCTACTTCCTATCAAATCGGTAGGCGTAATGGGTGATGAGCGCACTTACGAAAATACAGTGGCATTGCGCGCTGTAACTTCTACAGACGCCATGACTGCCGATTGGGCACATTTACCATACGAGTTTCTGGCTAAGGTGTCGAATGAGATCATCAACAAGGTAAAAGGTGTAAACCGTGTTGTTTATGATATTTCGTCGAAACCTCCCGCCACTATCGAGTGGGAGTAATAAAACAAAGATATTCTCTTGAGAAAGTGTTTCCTGTGCCGGAAACACTTTTTTTTGTACGTATTGAAGGTATAAATAGTATCTTCTTATTTGCTTTTCTTCATTGCCTCAGCCTTCAGACCCGCCGGCATTTTCTCTATAGCATACCTTAACGAGGTACGTGGCATCACATCTTTCTTTGACATCACATAATCGAATACCTCTTTCTGATGCGCTTCACTTGTTGCTTTCAGCATCCAACCATATCCTTTCCGTACCATATCATCTTTATCTAAAAGGAGGGCATCTGCTATTTCGAATATATCTCTCAGGAATAATCCTTTACGGGCAGGTATGATCAAAGAAACCGCAGCTGCACGCTTAACCCAGCGGTTATCCGACTTAGTCCATTTTTTCAGTTCCGATATATATTCAGGATACATTTCTATAAATGTCCCTATTGCATGGTTACACAAGGTATCGCATGAAGCCCAATTATTTATATACAGGTTCACCCATTTTTCAAACACCTGAAAATCAGCTGGCTCATACCTATCGTGAATATAGTCGGCCCATTTACCTGCAATAAAAGATTCTTCGAGATAGCCGGACTGCCATAACTCCTCGCACAGAGCAAATATCTCTTCTTTTCGCCTGTCTTTTATCACATTATAAGACTCTTTACTTATTTTGCTGACAGTTATCACCCTCACTCCGTAAGGCTTCACATTTTCCTTGAAGTAGCTCTGGCTTGACCTCAGTGTTTTCTCGTCTATATTGTCCCGTAATGTCCGGCGGATATCTGCTATTATCTGTTGCATACTACCTTTATTTATATTATATGTAAAGATAGAATTTACATTTAATATCCTGATAAAAAGAATAAGGGGATATCTCGTATGAAATATCCCCTCATTTCTTATTCTTAAAAGTGATTAGTTAGTACCCTGAAACTTAAAAGGTTCGGATGTTATAAACAGATGAGCTGTATTCCCGGCATAAGTTTTGCCTCCTACCAGATCCAGCATCTTTGCTGATGCTTTTTCGGAGAAATCGACATCTTTGAAATCTACCCAAAAGATATTCGGATACAAGGCAGACTCGAAATAATAAACTTTATTCTTTTGGTCTGATACTGTTCTCCACCTTGTAGATGAAATATTCGGTTCATTAGGTGTACTTATCCCAAAAGGCACCGAAGTGTTGCGTATAACGCTGAATACACTGGCTACAGCCAGTCTTGTATCATCTACTTTCGGGATTACATTTATGTAATACGAAGCTCTTACAAACCTGTCGGCAGCACGGTTAGTCCCCGGAAGAAAAGTCAACCCGCCAATACCTTTCCAATATTCATTCAACGCTAACTGCTGATCGAATACAGGCGAGTTTGTCATCACCTGATAAGATTTATCATGGTGTATCACCAGTTTCCCGTTTATATATTCGAAAATGGCGCTATCTCCGTCGGAGTCTGACAATGATAAATGAAGGGTAGCCATTCTGGAACCGTCGGGCATCATATCCGAAACCACTTCGAAAGTTCCTTTTTCCATATATGTAACAGCTTCGCTTACAGTAGCAAAATTATCAAGCATATATTGCACCCACGCAGCGATGGACAAGCCCGGCTTCTTCTGGTCCCATTCCGGGTATGCCGATTCGGCTAGCCAGAGCAAATTGGCTACGAGTCCTTTTTCGTTCATACCGTCTGTACTGGAAATGTCATAGGCTGTAGTGATTACGCTTCCATATTTCGATTTCCATCGTAAAGGATTACTGCCTACTTCACCGTTTCGTTCCATTCCTCTGGGAAAGATCCACAGATTACTCCTGCTGTCTTCTTTCCAGTCCATAGTTCTTGCCGTCAATACTGTATTGTTCAGCCCGTGATAGACGATTCTGGTACAGGCCTCTATTGCGCCGGATTGCGCAAGTAGCAAAACTGCTACTAATAAAGCAATTTTTGTAATGGTTCTTTTCATAAATCTTTTAATCTGAATTGTTTATATTTTATATGAAAACAATCTCTAATGATTAAAAGTTTATAATTTCAGTAAATAAAAGACATTGTATCTACCTTTCGAAGCGTAATCTTTCACCTCTCATATCATAAACCACACCATCTTCAAAGGCGATTTTTCCGTTCAGGAATGTTTTCTCTACCGAGGTGGAGAACGTCTCACCTTCCAGTGGTGCCCATTTGCATTTATACAGAATATTATCCCGGGTAACGGTATAGGGTTTATTCGGATTCACCAATACCAGATCGGCAAAGTATCCTTTACGGATATAGCCCCTTTTCTCTATCTTGTACATAATGGCAGGTGCATGACACATTTTATTTACCACCTGTTCTTTCGTTATTTTTCCCTTCTTAGCCAACTCAAGCATCATTTGCAACGAGTGCTGAACCAAAGGCCCTCCCGATGCTGCCTTCAATGCTCCTCCCTGCTTTTCTTCAATCAAGTGGGGGGCATGGTCGGTAGCGATTACATCCAGTTTATTCTTCAGAAGTCCCTGCATCAGGGCGCCCCTGTCCTGTCTGGTTTTCACGGCAGGATTCCATTTTATACGTGATCCGTATTTAGAATAATCTTCATCAGAGAACCAAAGGTGATGTACACAGACCTCCCCTGTGATTTTCTTCTCGGCAAGAGGCTTAATGTCGAACAAACTTATCTCTTTCTCGGTGGAAAGGTGTAAAATATGCAAACGGGTCTGATATTTGTCTGCCAACTCAACAGCCTCGGCAGACGAACGATAACAGGCTTCGGCGCTACGGATAAGGGGATGATACTGAATCGGTATATCTTCTCCGAATTCAGATTTATATTTGGCCAGATTTTCCCGTATTATTTCTTCCTTTTCGCAATGTGTGGCAATGAGCATATCCACTTCGGCAAAGATAGATTGCAAGACCATTTTATCATCTACGAGCATATTCCCTGTCGAAGAGCCCATAAATACTTTTACACCACATACTTTTTTCGGATCCACCTTTCTCAACTCTGCAATATTATCATTTGTGGCTCCCATATAGAAAGAATAATTGGCGAATGACTTTTCGGCAGCCAATTCAAATTTTTGCTCAAGAAGTTCAATTGTTGTAGTCTGCGGCTTAGTATTGGGCATTTCCATAAAAGATGTAACTCCTCCTGCAATAGCGGCACGGCTTTCACTGGCAATATCTCCCTTATGGGTTAATCCCGGTTCGCGGAAATGCACCTGATCATCGATCACTCCGGGCATCAGCCATAATTCCCTGCCGTCGATAACCGTTGCATTGTTTAGCAACTGGTCAGGAATATCTTCTGCCCTGAATATTTCTGCAATAACATTGTTTTCTATCAATACCGAACCGGTGAAAGATGTTCCTTCGTTTATGATTGTTGCTTTATGAATGAGTATCATGATTCAAAAAAAATAAATGGTTTCATGCAAAGGTAACATGAAAATAATTAATAATGAAGAATGAAAAATCAAGAATTTCTTGACAAAAAAAATCGTACAACGTGGAAAGTTGTACGATTCTTAAAAAAACGGTTATGAATATATTTATTTTATATCATTCAGCAAATCAGTTTTGCCTTCATTTACCAGTTTAAGTATCAGTTCTCCAAACAATGTATTCTGCCATGCAAACCATGAACGGGTAAAGTTCTTCGGATCATCCTTATGGAAAGATTCGTGCATAAACCCGGTATCTGCATCTGTATTCATCAACATTTTCACACAGTCCTGAATTTCTTTATCGTCCTGACTTGTAAATGCTTTCATCATGATACTCATCGGCCAAACCATATCGTAACCAATATGAGGCCCGCCAATACCTTCTCCTGCACTACCCTTAAAGAAATAAGGATTGTCTTTGCTCCATACAAACTTACGTGTATTCTGATAAATAGGATCATTTACATCTACATCTCCCAGATAAGCAGAAGATAAAAGGCTTGGGGCATTGGAATCATCCATCAGATACTGATTGCCAAAACCATCTACTTCAAAAGCATATATTTGTCCATACTTAGGATGATTATAAACCGCATACTTTTTCAATGCACTTTCTACTTCCTGAGCAAGGTCTGTACACTCTTTAGCCAGTTCAGTTTCCTTATTTACAGTAGCCAGTATCTCTGCAGCTTTCCTCAACGAGGTAACAGCAAAGAAATTGGAAGGTACAAGAAATTGGAAAGTAGTAGCATCATCAGACGGACGGAAACATGAAACAATTAACCCCACAGGATTTACAGGATTACCCAATCCGTCGTTATTCAGCGTATCTAACTGACGTTCTGTCTTACGTTGGAATTTATAAGGCCCTACACCATCTTTACGCTGCTGCTCCTTAAAGGTCTGCAATACTAAAGTGATTGCCTGTAGCCACTCTTCATCAAATACAGAAGTATCCCCTGTGGTTTTCCAGTAATGATATGCCAGACGCAGCGGATAACATAGCGAATCTATCTCCCATTTGCGCTCATGCAGTTCCGGTTTCATATTCGTTAAGTCGGACATCCATTGATGATCCGGATTAGGATCGTATGGATCAAGAAATGCATTTGCATACGGGTCGATGATAATACATTTGAATTGGCGACGAATTGTACCAGCCAGCATCGCTTTCAACTCAGGGTCTTGATTCGCCAGTTGCACATATGGCCAAACCTGTGCTCCCGAGTCGCGCAACCACATAGCATGGATATCTCCTGTATAAACCACCGTATCGTCTTTACCATCTGTCTTGCGGTAACGGACAGTTGTATCCAGCGTGTTCGGAAAACAATTCTCGAACATCCAGGCCAGCTTAGCATTTTTCAATAGCTTTTTAACGCGTACTATTTCATTTTCTACAGCTTTGGATGTAAATAAACGTTTCGATTTCTCAGGACGGTTACTTTTATAATCTACCGGAGTTTTAATCACCGTATTATCCTGTACCATAGCCAGATTGCCTCCCGGAAAAGACGTGGAAGCCTGCACTTCACCAACAAAGAATGCCGAGCTTAAAACACAGAGGCCCAATATTCCTTTTTTCAAATAAGTTTTATTGCCCATCTGTTCTTATTTTTTCTTGTTCTTAGTATTTATACTTTTGAGTTCCTTAGAGAAGGAATAAGGCAGGTCATTTTCGTTAACACCCCTGCTTTGGTTCGGACTCGATGCCATCTGATAGTTAACGGTTGTACCTTTCATCAGCTGATCATGCGTCAGGTAGTTTTTGGTGTGCACCTGTCCGTCTACAGTCATTGATTGTACATACCTGTTAGCCTTATTATTGTTTGCTGCATCGATAATTACTTTATTACCGTTCTCCAGATTCAGTGTAACTTTCTTGAACAATGGCGAACCTAAGATATACTCATCCGAACCCGGACATACAGGATAGAATCCTACTGCAGAGAATACATACCAGGCCGAAGTCTGCCCGTTGTCCTCATCCCCGCAATAACCGTCAGGGTTAGGGGTATAGAGTTTATCCATAACCTCACGTACCCAGTACTGTGCTTTCCATGGTTCGGCCGAATAGTTGTACATATAGATCATGTGCTGTATCGGCTGATTACCGTGCGCATAGTTCCCCATGTTCATTATCTGCATTTCGCGTATCTCATGGATTACTCCCCCGTAATAGCTGTCGTCGAATAACGGTGGTACGCTGAATACGGAGTCCATCATCTGGTTGAAACCTGCCTTGCCACCCATCAGGTCTATTAGTCCCTGCGGATCGTGGAATACCGACCAGGTATAGTGCCAGCTGTTGCCTTCGGTAAAGGCATCCCCCCATTTCAACGGGTTGAACGGAGACTGGAATGTACCGTCCTGATTCTTTCCGCGCATCAACTTATGCTCAGAGTCGTACAGGTTCTTGTAGTTCATCGCACGTTTAGCATAGATATCTATTTCTTTTGCCGGTTTACCCAGTTTCTTACCCAACTGGTAGATACACCAGTCGTCGTATGCATATTCGAGTGTGCGTGCAGCATTTTCGTTTATCTTCACATCGTAAGGAACATAGCCCAGCTTATTGTAATACTCCCAGCCCAAACGTCCGGTAGAGCTTACTTTAGGGTGAACGGCATTGGCTCCATGTATAACGGCCTGCCAGAGAGTTTCAATGTCATATCCTCTCAGCCCTTTGAGATAGGCATCGGCAACGACAGATGCCGAGTTGTTACCTACCATACAGCCGCGGTGTCCGGGGCTGGCCCATTCAGGGAGGAATCCACTTTCTTTATAGGTATTGGCCAGTCCTTCCTGCATTTTGGTGTTCATTTCGGGATACATCAGGTTCAGGAACGGGAACAGGCAGCGGAAGGTATCCCAGAAGCCTGTATCGGTGAACATATAGCCGGGTAGTACTTCTCCGTTGTAGGGGCTGTAGTGTACTGTCTTGCCTGCTGCGTCTATTTCGTAGAAACTGCGGGGAAAGAGTACCGAACGGTAGAGGCACGAGTAGAATGTGCGCAGGTTGTCTATGTTATCATCTTCTACTACGATGCGTCCCAGCACTTTGTTCCATTGATCGCGTCCTTTCTGTGCGATCTGGTCGAATGAGTCGTTACCGAGTTCTTTCAGGTTAAGTTCTGCCTGTTCGGGGCTGATGAAAGAGGATGCTACTCTTGCATGTACGATTTCTCCTTTTTTAGTGGAGAAGCCGATTATCCCTCCGGCATGGTTATCAGATACTTCGAGTCCTCCTTCGGTAATATTACCGCTTGCCACCGATGCTTTATATGTAAACGGCTTATCGAATACCACAACAAAATAGTTCTTGAAGTTTTCGGGTACTCCTCCACTGTTCTTGGTGGTATATCCGACAATCTTATTTTCTCCGGGTATTATTTTGACATATGAGCCTTTATCGAAGGCATCTACTATGACGAACGACTTATCGTTTTCGGGGAATGTGAAACGAAACATAACTGCTCTTTCTGTGGGAGCCATTTCCGTTACCACATCATGGTCTGCCAGATATACTTTGTAATAGTATGGTTTGGCAATCTCAGCTTTGTGTGCAAACCAGCTGGCACGTTCATCCTGATTAAATACAGCTTTTCCTGTAACAGGCATGATAGCGAACTGGCCGTAGTCATTTATCCAGGGACTGGGCTGGTGTGTCTGTTTGAAGCCGCGAATCTTGTCGGCATCATAGGTATAGGCCCATCCATCGCCCATTTTTCCTGTTTGTGGCATCCAGAAATTCATACCCCAGGGCATGGCAATGGCCGGATAAGTATTACCCGTGGATAGGGAAAATTTAGACTGGGTACCTACTAAGGGACTCACATAGTCAACTAATTCCGCTTGCTGTGCTTTTGCCGCGCCCAGCAAACCGACAATGCTTAAGAATAATAATCCTATTCTCCTCATTTTTTTGTGTTTTTAATTAACGATCTAACATTTTTATATAATACCCTCCGACTACTGATCTTGCCTGAAACCCGCGCTGATTCGGCCGATCAGTAAATACCCAGTCTGACATGGGTACCCTGTCGGGAGTTTCATTCATAAATAAGTATAGCGGACTGATAAACTTCTGGAACGTTTCCTGATCTTGAGTAAGAGTAGCTGTCCATATGATCCAATCTGTTTTGGTATAGGTTTCACGATTATCTAAAGGCAACCCGTATTTATTCTGTTTGCGAAGATAATAAGCAATTTCTTTTTGTGCAACCTCCGCAGGGAAGATACCCATACCCAATATTTTATCCCAAACCAGATTATACTTCTGACTCCATGTTCCAGGCTTGTCAAATGTTAAACGATAATGATCTCCGTCATCTGCCATTTTCACCCATTCCTTCGCCATTTCTTTTGCTTTGGAGGTATATTTCTCTGCCACATCTTTTTTCCCTAATTTATCGGCCAGGTAGCCATACGATGCAACACCCATTATAGCTTTTATAGAAAGATTAACATTATGTGCAAAATGTCCGGCAAAGTCATCTGTACACAATTGGTTATCGGGATCGAGTCCGTTTTCAGCGAGATAATCAGTCCACGTAGTCAATACACCCCAATGTTTTTCAGCATATTGGGCATTTCCCTCTATGTGAGCAACCGCAGCGGTAAGAACCAGCATATTCCCTGCTTCCTCTACCGGCATATCTCCACCATATGTCTGCCCGTTGGCAAGAGGATAAGTACCTATATCGTGAGCAGGAAAAGGTTTCACCCACTTGTTGCTTTCGCTGTAATAGAAGATATGGTTTAGCAAACCTTTCGCCAGTTCAGGATTGTAGTAAAGGAAAAGAGGCGCTGACGGATATGTTACGTCTACCGTACCAATGGAGCCGTTACTGAAATTTTCTTTCGACAAAAAGAGTAAATCCCCGTTCGGTGCTTCTACCAGTTTATGAGCCGTAATAGCCTGACGATAGGCAAGGGCGCAGAGTTCGGCATATTCTTTACCTCCGGCCTGTGCCGTTTTTGTTATTAACTCTTTATCAAAAAGGTATGCTTTTTCGATCAACTTATCATATTCCTGATTTGCTTTATGGAAAACACCTGTAATAGTCTGGTCTCCTCCCTTGTTCCAATACGGCCTCAGATTCTCTCCGAAGTACTGGATAGAGTATATGTCATCATAACCGATCATTATTTTTCCGGCAACAGCATTATTTACAGAGCCCAGTGAACGGGTCAGAGCCAGCTTATCACCGGTATTCTCCCTTTTATCGGTAGATTCTTTTTTGACGCCTTCTATAAAGTTTGCTCTCAGTTCTTCAGCGTCTCCTATACCTGATATCGTATTCTTCTTCTCGGCTACCAGATAAAAATGCCCCCAGTCTATGCGTACGTTATCGCCCGATTTTCCTAATATTTTCTGGTCCAGACTACCGGTCTTAAGGAACATCAGATCTCCATCTTCGAATCCTTCACTCATCGATTGCTGCAAGGGTTTGTCTAGCGCCCAAACAGGTGAAGCTTCGAAGTATAGGCTTACATCATGCGCCTTACCGTCATTGGATGAAATATTGTATGAAATATAATTTACAGGACGCGAAAGAAGAGACAGGTCTTCCATAAATAAAGGTGCGGTGAAAGTCAGTTTAAGATCTACTTCACCACATGCGAATGTATAGTGAGTCTGTGTTGCTTGTACATCTACAGATTTCTGAACAGCTGTGGTCTCGAATAATCTCTTATGATCTTTTTCCATTACCAATCCAAAATCAAGCAAAGCCAATCCTCCGCGATCGTGGCAGTAACCGGCAATAATATTCTCTCCCTTCTTCAGTGTAGCAACAACCTCTTCTGACAATGGAGCCAGAATATTTTTCTTAGCGGCATTTCCTGTATTGACAACTTCTATACCGTTGATATAGATAATCGCGTCATCGTCATGTGAATACTCAAGATATACTTTCTTTCCAGATAAGTCTTCATCCAGATTGATAATACGTCTTACCCATATATACTCGGTATTCCACTCTGTCTTAGCTGTAATTTCCTGCGGAATAGAGCCAAAAGCAGCAGGAGCTTCTTTCCATCCAGCATCATTGAAGTCTTTATTGAACCAGTTCCCGGCAGGCTTAGTGGTTATATATTTTCCTGTCCAGCCGCCTTGTTCCGAATTTGGAACAACTGTCTGCATCGGAGTCTCTTCTATTCCCATAAAGCGATAGACCTTATTATCCACTTTCACTACACCGATAAGAGGAAAATCACTCCCTGTCCAGTGTTTTACATTTCCATCATAGAGATTGTCGGTAAACGACCAGCCCGAAGTATAAGGGTCTATTGTTATCAGAGGATAGGCCGGGGCTCGCAGATCACTTTTGACGATTTCATAATCGTGCACTTTCTCAGTCTTACAACTCAGCAAAACACTTATGCCGAGACAAAAAAATAGTAATTTCTTCATTAAATTGGTTTTATAATTAGTTATTATTTATTTCTTACTGGTATAAGCTGTATCAGAACAGAGTTTATAACGAGTTTCATCTAATCGAAGGATGGATTTTTCTCATAGTTCCCGGAGACTACACCGGAAATCTCTTTCTGTTCATTTTTCCTCTCCGGAAGCATGACAAACAGAAAATAAGTATATCAGGGAGGTGATAAAACATATTTTTTTCATGATGCTTAAATAAGAGGCTGTTTAATCCACTGTAAATCTATTCTATATAATTTACATGGATACTAAAATCCTATTCAAGAAACAAGAATATATATCCAATTTTATGATTTAACCCGGCATTAACCCAAAACGTAATGGTTAAGCTTTAGAAGTATTGAATAAAAATAAGAGGCAAACGACCTTTGCAGGCTTCTGTCCAGCTCTTTCAGGCAATTTTATCACAAATTTTGCAAGCAAAAGCCAAGTGAAAAACGGTTAAAAAGATGCTTAAACGACTCAAAACAGGCAGGGAATCCTATCCGAAGAGCTTTTTAAAGGACATTGTATTTACTGTATATCGATATAACGGAAATAGTTACATCAAATTTAAAGAGCATCATTACACTTTTCTTTTTATTATTTTTGAAGAAGCCCCAGCACTTTCTCTACCTTTTCGTTCATGGGTAGTGACGCATTTATCCAGTGGATATGAGTTCCTCTTTTTTCCATCCCCCTAAACCAGGTCATCTGTCGTTTGGCGAACTGATGGATGGCGATTTCGAGTTGAGAGAACATTTCCTGATAAGATAGTTGCTTTAACAGATAGAGTGTGACATATTTGTATTCCAGTCCGTAATAAATGAGGTCATCAGGCCCGACCCCCTTATTCAATATATTTTGTACCTCTTCTATCATCCCTTCCTCGAGACGGGCTTTAAGACGCTTCGATATTTTTTCGCGACGAAGTTCCCGGTCAATATCTACTCCGACAACAAGGCTGTTTAACGGAGGAAATTCATTTTGCTCCAAAGGGTGTTCTTGTTTATACTCTTCTATCTCTATGGCCCGGATAGCACGTTGGGCCGTATCTATATCAGTAGTGTTATGTAGATTTTTGAATGTTGCCAATATATCAGTAAGTTCCGGCAAACTGTATTTTTCGTATTTCTTCCTCAATTCCTTATTTTCAGGAACATTCACAAGAGAATATCCTTTCAGTACAGACTCAATATAAAGTCCCGAACCTCCACACAAAATGGGAAGTTTACCTCTGCTTTTAATATCGGTATAAGCCTGATGAAAATCTGACTGATATTCGAAAATATTATACTTATCGCCTGCCTCACGGATATCAATGAGGTGATAAGATATATTTTCTCCATCCACTATGTAATCCGCTAAATCCTTCCCTGTGCCTATATCCATAGACTTATATACTTGCCGTGAATCTCCGCTGATGATTTCAGTATCGAGAGAATGAGCCAGATGACAGGCAAAGTTAGTTTTGCCGGATGCGGTTGGGCCTACTATTGTTATCAGGTCATATATTTTCATTATACAAAAGTAAGTTGATTTTATTTTACCTCTTCATCTTTCTTCATTTAAATCTTTGTTCTTCTATAATATATAAGCGATTTGTTCAAAAAACCCCTTATATTTGTAGGTTCAAACAGATTCAAACACTTTATAATTACGAATGAAAGAAGGTAAAAGTTTAGCAAACAGCATCGTAGCTGCATGTCAGGATAAAAAAGCAAGGAATATTGTCATAGTAGATATGACAGAACTACCAGGAACTATCTGCCAATACTTTGTTATATGCGAAGGTAATACGCCTACCCAAGTAGGTGCTATCTCTGATGAAATCGTGGATTCACTGAAAAAAAAGAAGAAAGAACGCCCTATTTCCATCGACGGATTGCGTGAAGGCCGTTGGGTAGGAATAGATTATGGTACGGTTATTGTACACGTGTTCTTACCGGAATTGCGTGAATTCTATAACATCGAGCATTTATGGGCCGATGCCAAGTTGGAAAGTATCCCTGATATCGACTGACAACAAATAGCCTTTATTGATTGTTGTATTCCGTAAAACCAAAAACGAATTAAAAAGATATTACTTTCAGAATAATATATGGATAATTATAATAAAGGAGAAAATAACAAACCGAAAACGCCGGGAATGAAAGGCCCAAAGATGCCGTTTAATCTCTATTGGGTGTATCTTATTGTATTTGCCGCTATTATCGGAATGTACTTTTTCTCCGAGAATACAGGCGGAATTCAGAAAGAGATAGCATGGTCCGAGTTTCAGGGCTATGTGAAAGATAACAGTATAAGCAAGATTGTAGTCGACAACAAAAGCAATACATTAAAGGCCACTGTCCGCAAAGACTCGGTCAATCATGTATTTAAGGCTGATGCCGATAAGGCCGGAGACAAACCTTCCATTCTGGTAAAAATACCTTCTGCCGACAAATTCTCTGACTTTTATGACAAAGTAAGGGCAGAGCATAATTACAACATCGACGTCAGTTACGAACCAAATACTACCAGCGCGTGGGATATACTCTTGAGCTTCCTGCCTATCGTATTGATATTCGGGCTATTCATTTATATGATGCGCCGTATGTCAGGCGGTGGCGGCGGCGGTGGCGGCGGAGTATTCAGCGTGGGCAAATCAAAAGCCCAGCTATATGACAAAGGTTCCGATCTGCGTGTTACATTCAAAGACGTAGCCGGGCTATCGGAAGCCAAAGAAGAAATAGAAGAAATCGTGGAATTCCTTAAGAATCCTTCACGATATACAGAAATAGGTGGTAAAATACCAAAAGGCGCATTACTCGTAGGCCCTCCGGGAACAGGTAAGACATTGTTGGCAAAAGCCGTTGCAGGAGAGGCGAATGTTCCGTTCTTCTCTCTGTCGGGTTCCGACTTTGTGGAAATGTTCGTCGGAGTAGGAGCATCCCGTGTAAGGGACTTGTTCAAGCAGGCTAAAGAAAAATCGCCGTGTATCATCTTTATCGACGAAATAGATGCTATCGGGCGCGCCCGTGGACGCAACCTTAATATGGGTTCGAACGATGAACGTGAAAATACATTGAATCAGTTGTTAACGGAAATGGATGGTTTCGGTACAAACAGTGGTATCATCATTCTTGCTGCAACCAACCGCGCCGATATTCTGGATAAAGCGCTACTTCGCGCAGGACGTTTCGACCGCCAGATAACTGTTGACTTGCCGGATGTAAATGACCGTAAGGAAATATTCAAAGTACATCTTCGTCCCGTAAAAATCGACGATACGGTAGATGTGGAATTCCTTGCCCGCCAGACACCGGGATTTTCAGGAGCGGACATTGCCAACGTATGTAATGAAGCTGCACTGATTGCCGCCCGTAAAGGGAAGAAAGTTGTTCAGAAAGATGACTTCACCAATGCAGTAGACCGTATTGTGGGAGGTTTGGAAAAGAAAAATAAAGTGACAACTCTCGATGAGAGAAAGACCATTGCCATACACGAAGCCGGACATGCTACACTAAGCTGGTTTCTGCAATATGCCAATCCATTGGTGAAAGTTACCATTGTTCCGCGAGGCAAGGCCCTCGGTGCTGCATGGTACCTGCCCGAAGAAAGGCAGATTACAACCAAAGAGCAGATGCTAGATGAAATGTGTGCATTGCTTGGAGGCCGTGCTGCCGAGGAAGTGTTTGTCGGTCATATATCGTCCGGTGCAGCCAATGACCTGGAACGGGTGACCAAGCAGGCATATGCTATGATTTCATATCTGGGAATGAGCGACAAATTGCCGAATATAAGTTATTATGATTCATCAGGCGAGGCCTATGGTTTCACCAAGCCTTATAGCGAAGAAACCGCCCTGCTGATAGATAAGGAAGTGCAGGCAATGATAAACGAACAATATGAACGAGCTAAAGACCTGCTTCGTAAACATTCCGACGGTCATGAAAAACTGGCAAATCTGCTAGTAACGGAAGAGGTTATATTTGCCGAGGACCTGAAGAAGATATTTGGTGAGCGTCAGTGGGTTTCCCGTTCCGAAGAGATACTAAAGGAAACCGAAGAGCCGCCTAAAAATGTAGAAATAGAGATTAAGAAAGATGCAGATAACCCGGATATGATTACCCCGGAAGGACAACCTTAATAATAAATCTTCCAGATCAAAATATGTAAAACCCTTTACTTCCTCATAGTGAAGGGTTTTTTATTTCTGCGATTTTTGGTTCATTAATCAAAAATCAGGCAGGCATCAGGCATCTGAAATATATTTATTAGATTTGTATAAAACAGAACTACTATGACAAAATCCATAAAGCTTAGACTAAGTACCTTAATCCTCATCTTACTTTTACCCCTTGCCTCATGCAAAAAACAACCGGATAAAGAATTATCCTATGAGGGCATATCATTCAAATATCCTTCATACTGGAAAGTGAAGACAGAGAAGGGTGCAGAGGGAGGAGTCTACATTGATGCTGAAGAAAGATTCAGCAGTGAAACTATATTTTTTGTATCCGTATCTCCTTTTGAAACCGATCATGAAGAAATGCTGGAAAATTATTTTTCGAAACTCTCTCAAGACTTTGACGTTACGAAAGAACCTGTCACATCGGGTAAATTCGGGCAATACCGATCCTCTTCTGTAAAGTATAGAATGTCTAAAAACAGAGAGAAAGCATATGGAATAATTTATGCTTTCGACGCAGAGGAAAGGACAGTTCTAATCATCAAGCAGAGCAACATGGAATACGAATTGAAGCACGAAAAATATAAACTGATGGAAGACAGCTTCAAGGTAGAAGAGCCGATAAAAGACAGTATCGAATAAACAGATAGTTTAGTAAAATAATTGGTACCTTTGCACCCGTTTAAAAAGAGACAAAATGAACAAGACAAAAGGTATCATACTCGCACTCATTTCATCGGGAACATTCGGACTCATTGCATTCTTCTCTATCCCCTTGCTAAAAACGGGGATGCATGCACCATCTATCCTTTTCTACAGATGCCTGATTTCGGTGTTGCTAATAGGAGTAGTATGCCTTATCAGGAAAAGGAATCTCCGGATATCACCTAAAGCTGCCGCACAACTTCTCTGTCTGGGCTTGTTATATACGCTGACAGCTATGGGGCTGCTGTACTCATATAATTATATTTCGAGCGGGGTTGCCACTACCATACACTTCCTCTACCCTGTGGCGGTTTCTTGTATGATGATCATATTCTACAGGGAGAAATTGTCACGGAATCTCTTATTTGCAGCTATCTTATCTCTGGCTGGCGTGGCTATGTTATCCTGGAGTGATTCCGGGTTTATCAATACTACAGGGCTACTGGCTGTATTGATGACAGTTTTCACCTATTCCATATATATCGTATGGCTCAACAGCCCTGAAATAAAGAGGCTGGAACCCGAAACCATTACTTTCTATGTAATGTTATTCGGTGGATTTATCTTTGCTGTTTTTTCCTATTCTACTACAGGCATCGAACTTCTGCCGGATATACCATCCGTTTTCAATCTTATCGGCCTGGCATTATTTGCAACGGTCATATCCAATCTCGCACTTGTTGCCGCTGTAAAGCACGCCGGGTCTACCATCACTTCCATACTGGGATCGTTAGAACCCGTAGTCGCCACAGCTGTAGGGATACTCCATTTTGGCGAACCATTCGGATGGAACGGCCTGCTTGGATTATTGATTATCATAGGCGCGGTATTATTGGTAATTCTTACAGGGAAGAAGAAGTCCGAAGTTCCGGTAAGTTGAGGGCACATCCTGTAAATTTTATATCTATTAGCACCAATTATTGCACATTTTTACTATTTTTGTGCGATAAAGAATTAACGAACAGCTATCACAGATTTTTTAAGTAGCTAATAATCATCAAATAACGATAAAAATGAGTAACAATTTATTAAAAGGTAAAAGAGGAATCGTTTTCGGTGCATTGAACGAAAAATCAATTGCATGGAAAGTGGCCGAAAAAGCCGTGGAACAAGGAGCAACTATTACACTATCGAATACTCCGGTAGCCGTAAGAATGGGTGAAACCAAAGCCCTGTCAGAAAAACTGAATGCAAAAGTTATTGCTGCGGATGCTACCAGTGTAGAAGACCTTGAACAAGTATTCGTACAATCGATGGAAGCTCTTGGCGGTAAAATCGATTTTGT
The DNA here is from genome assembly GCF_900079725.1 of uncultured Dysgonomonas sp. Lineage (NCBI taxonomy): Bacteria > Pseudomonadati > Bacteroidota > Bacteroidia > Bacteroidales > Dysgonomonadaceae > Dysgonomonas > uncultured Dysgonomonas sp. The sequence goes on along the minus strand of NZ_LT599032.1, from coordinate 2,674,102 downwards.
ACTCCACTCAATCGGTATGTCGGTGAATCTTCGCAAAGAGAGAGCATATGACAACCTCGATTATGGATTCTTAGATAAGACACTCGACATCTCAGCTATCTCTTTCCATAAGATGATGCAGGTTGCAAAAAAACTGGATGCTATTTCCGAAGGTGGCTCTGTACTTGCGCTTACACATATTGCTGCTCAACGTACATTTACCGGATATAATGATATGGCTGACGCAAAAGCACTACTCGAATCTTTCGGACGCAGCTTCGGTTATGTATACGGCCGTGATAAAAAAGTTCGTGTAAATACAATATCTCAATCACCTACATTGACTACTGCCGGACAGGGAATCGGCGGAATGAACGCATTCTTCGACTTCGCAGAGAAGATGTCCCCACTGGGTAATGCCAGCGCAGAATCTTGTGCCGACTACTGTATCGTTATGTTCTCAGATCTGACGCGTATGGTAACCATGCAAAACCTGTTCCATGACGGAGGATTCTCCAATATGGGGCTTACTCAGGCCATTGTTGAAGATTATATCGAAAAGAAATAAACAAAATAATACCTGATCTGCGGCTCATAAATAGTATTTTATGAGCCGTTATTTATATTAACCTCTATCTTCCCGGAAATATACACAAAGGCTCATCTTTCTCAATCGGATAAAACCAAACCGAGATATACGATTTTTCTATTTATTAAGAACTACTTTTGCCCCGATTTGTTTATAATTATAATATCAGCCAATATGAAAATCCGTTTTTCATTACTTCACATATCCATTGTAATACTTGTTCTAACCCCTATAGGAGCATTTTCACAAATAACAATCGGTTCTACTGAAGCACCGTCGAAAGGAGCATTATTAGACCTAAAAGAAAATCTGAATGGCACCAGCAACAAAGGGTTGATGCTGCCACGTGTGGAACTGGCGGCAAACAACACCTTGAGCATTGCCAGTGGAGTTACGAGTAATTCCGACTATATAGGTACAATTGTATACAATACAAAAAAAATAGAAACCAGTGAAGCCGACCGCCTATGTCCCGGTGTACATGTATGGACAGGTAGCAAATGGCAACCGATGGTCGCATATCCTTTAAATATCATACCTCCATCTTTAGCCGGCCCCGAGGCCGATCTGGTCGATTCCAGAGACGGAGAGACATACCATACGGCACGTTTCCATTCGGTTAAGGCAGGCAGTCCGTATAGCTGTACTCCGGTCGAGGTTGTTATAATCGATGCAGGAATATGGATGACACAGAATTTACGTTATACACAAGGGATAACAAACAGCCCGGCGGATACTTATGTCGCCATGCAATATTATACTCCCAGCAATACAGGTGCAACGGCCGCCCGCATCCGCGAGAATGGCAAATTATATAACTGGGCTGCTGCCTCTTCGCAGAAAGGCAATACCACAAACGGCCAAGGCAACGTTGACAATCCACCTACTTATGCAGCAAACGACGAAAAATATAGCACATCCGGAGCAGCTACCGAAGTCAGGCGCCAGGGTGTATGCCCTTCGGGATGGCATCTGCCCACCGATACAGAATGGTATATACTAACCGAAGCGCTCAAACTCCGCCCCGATCTGTACAGCTCCCAGACTACAGCAACCGACACAAATGTGGGAAATGTAATGAAAAATTCCACAGAAGCAGCAGGGGCATATCTGGGAACCAGCAAGCCTTCCGACCAGGGAGGTTTTGCAGGCTATCTGGTGGGTTTCGCAAATCAAAACAGGGTAACCGGCTATGGCGTAAGCAATCACTGGTGGGCCAGCAGTTCCTACAATGGAGCCAATTCTTGGAAGCGACGGGTAGACAATAGTACCAGTTCTATAGACTGGTCTCCCAGTTCACGAAACAATCACTTCTCGGTCCGCTGCAAGAAAGATTAACCCTCAAAAGAGCAATTATCCTTTACAATCAAAGGGTATTAAGTCTATGTTAATTGTGTAAGTTTTTTCAATTTGTGAAGAAAGATTAAAGATTATTGCTATATCTTTGACAATAATACAATTGATACCTCTATAGAGCTCGATTGTATTACAGCAATAATAATTAATTATTAGGGAAAATACCATTGTCTTAATTTATACTATGCTTGTAAAGTTATACGAAGAAAATCCTAATCAGAAAGAGATAGATAAGATTATTAAAGTTTTGCAAGACGGCGGGCTTATTGTCTATCCTACCGACACAGTATATGCCATTGGCTGCGATGCGCTCAATGTACGGGCGGTAGAGAAAATATGCAGGATGAAAGACATTAATCCAGAGAAGAGTAACCTGTCGATCATATGCTACGACCTGAGCAATATCAGTGAATATGCCAGAGTGGACAACAATACATTCAAGCTGATGAAAAAGAACTTGCCGGGCCCCTTTACGTTTATTCTGAACACGACTTCATCCCTTCCCAAAATATACAAGAACAAAAAGACCGTAGGTATTCGTATTCCCGACAATAATATTATACGCGAACTCGTTCATACTTTAGGCAATCCGATTATGACAACATCCGTTAAAGATGATGATGAAGTGATAGAATACACTACAGATCCTGAACTGATCTATGAAAGATATCAGGACCTGGTCGACATTGTCATCGACGGAGGATATGGTGGTATAGAAGCGTCTACAATCGTGGATTGTACGGGCGATGAACCGGAAATAATGCGGCAGGGCAAAGGTGAATTAATTTTGTAAAAGGATATATAATCCATATATTTGCAAACGTCTATAAAACATGGAGGTTTGCAGGCAATTTATTATAATACGCACTAAATAGCTGATATTTATGAAAGCAAAACTGATATTTTTATTTTCTATCTTATCCTTATTCATGTTCTTTTCTGCATGTGACGATAATGATGATAGCAAACCGACAGATAAGGGGGATGAAACCGACAACGAATATGTAAATAATTGGATACTAGATAGTATGTCGTACTTCTATTTATGGAATGATAAGCTACCAAACGAATCTAATCTAAGTTTCAATTCAGATCCATATGATTTTTTTGATAGTTTATTAGGTTATGAAGCCAGCTTATACGATGGCTATCCATTTTCAAGAATGGAAGGTACGCATATAAATATACCTAAAACAGCTATTGCTGACAATGCTACTACAAGTTCTGATTTAGGATTTGAATATACTGCGGCATGGTATGAAAATCCTCGCGTTGCCATTACAATTCTTTATGTAAAGAAAGGTACACAGGCCGAAGCAATGGGTCTGAAAAGAGGACAGGCGATAATCAAAGTCGATGACAAAAATCTTTACGACCAAAATGAAACCTCACTTGGTGGATTATATTGGGTAGATGCTCTCAAGAGGGGAAAATCTAGTTATACGATTGACATTTACGATCCTGAAACAAAGCAAATAAAAACCAATCAGACTCTATACACCACTCCTAACTATAACGAGAATCCTATTCTACTCGATACCATATATACAATAAATGGGCGCAATGTTGGCTATATTGTATACAATTCTTATGAAGCAGGAGGAGAAACAACATTGCCTTACGATGTAGAATTAGCGAAGATATTTACTCGCTTCGAGCAAGAACGTGTAAAAGATTTAATATTTGATCTTAGATATAATGGTGGAGGATTGGTGCGTAGTGCCAAATTTATCGTCAGTGCTCTGGCTCCGATTACAAGAGGGGCAAAAGATATTTTTGAGGTAAAAACATACAATCCAACGATACAAGCTGAACTGGATAAATTGCCCGATACAAATTTGACAAAAATAAGTTGGATGTATGAATATCTATCAAATAATGTAGAAAATAATAATGGACAAAAACTTGCACCTATTGCAACTTTAGGAAAGCAACTAGATAATATATGCTTCATTGGTACAGGCTATACTGCTTCAGCAAGTGAAATGACAATAAACACATTGAGGCCTTATTACACAGATGCTGGAAAGAATATCTATCTGGTGGGCGAAAACACTGTGGGTAAAGATGTGGGTTCTTGGGCAATATACGAGGATAATAATGAACGGAATACTTATGTATTATGGCCAATTACATTCAAATCGCATAATAAACTTTATCCTAAAGAAGAGTCTTCTAATTATTCTAACGGATTCAAACCTGATGTTGAGGCTGACGAATTCAAAACATTAGCTTCTGGTCTGAAAGGATTGGGAGATAAAGATGAGACATTGCTGAGTGCAGCTATTGCCAAACTAACTGATGGGAATACAAAAATCTACACAAAAAGTAATGCTATAGATATGATGATAAGAGGAAAGTCGTCCCTTGATACAAAAAAGAATAGAAACCTGATGTACACAGACAGAAAAGACATCAAAAGTTTAAATATCAAATAAAGCAATAAAAGCAAAACCAACAATATACTAAATGAAGGTAATGAAATTTGGTGGCACATCCGTAGGTTCCGCCACAAACATAGCAAACGTAAAGAAAATAATAAGCGGGGTTAATGAACCCATAGTCGTAGTAGTTTCAGCTTTCAAAAGTATAACGGACAAATTATTAACGACCTCCCGGTTGGCGGCAGCCGGAGATTATTCATACGAACGGGAATTCAGAGAAATAGTGGAACAACATGTAACGGTTGTCAGCAAACTTGATATATCCGAACCTCAACGCGAGAAACTGGCAGTTGAAGTCAACAAGTTACTGGACGAACTAAGTAATATCTTCAAAGGAGTATTTCTTATCAATGACCTTTCGCCAAAAACATCTGACAAGATAGTCAGTTATGGAGAACGGCTCTCTACATTGATAATCAGCTACTCATTCTCAGACTATGAGGTACTTGATGTAACACAGCTTATCAAGACCGACTCTGCATTCGGGAAACATACACCCGACATGGAGCTGTCAAATAAACTGATACGCAACGCTTTCGAAAATTCATCAAAAAAGGTATTGGTTGCCGGATTTATATCCACCTGTAAAACTACAGGGGAGATTACAAATCTGGGACGGGGAGGATCAGACTATACTGCTGCAATCTTCGCTTCGGCTCTCGATGCCAATATTCTGGAAATATGGTCGGATGTCGACGGCTTTATGTCGGCCGATCCCAAAGTGATAAATAACGCGCATGTAATCGAAAATCTTACTTTTACCGAAGCTACCGAACTTTGTAACTTCGGGGCAAAAGTGATTTATCCGCCTACAATATTCCCTGTATATCATAAGAATATACCTATTCGCATAAAGAACACGTTCAAGCCCGAAGCACCGGGGACATACATCTCGCACGATGGAGAGATCAGGAAAAGCAAGGCCATGATAAAAGGTATTTCTTCCATCTCGGACTCTTGCCTGATCACAGTACAGGGGCTTGGTATGGTAGGTATTATCGGCGTCAATTTCCGTATATTCCGCGCGCTGGCAAAGAATGGCATCAGTGTGTTCCTTGTTTCACAGGCTTCGTCCGAGAACAGTACATCCATAGGCGTCCGTTCGGCAGACGCCGCACTTGCTGTAAGTGTACTTGAAGAAGAATTCGAGAAAGAAATATCATTAGGCAGTATCAACCGTGTATTACTTGAAAGCGAACTCGCCACAGTTGCTATCGTTGGCGAAAATATGAAATATACGCCGGGTATTGCCGGAAAGCTTTTTGAAACACTTGGCAAGAGTGGAATCAGTGTCATTGCCTGTGCACAGGGAGCTTCGGAAGTAAATATTTCATTCGTTATCAAGAATAAGTATCTGCGAAAAGCGTTGAACTCTATTCACGATTCGTTCTTCCTGTCGGAATACAAAGCATTGAACCTTTTCATTGTCGGCATCGGTACAGTGGGAGGAAACCTGATAGAGCAAATCCGCCAGCAACAACCGAAACTGATGGAACAGTATGCACTCAAGTTAAATGTTGTGGGTATAGCCAGAGGACGCAAAGCCCTGTTCTGCCGCGAAGGTATAAACCTTGATAATTACAAAACCGAACTGGACGAAAAAGGTATACCGAGTTCACCCGAAATATTACGCGACGGGATTATAAATATGAACATATTTAATGCCGTATTTGTAGACTGCACAGCCAGTGAGCCTGTATCACAGATATATGGAGACCTGATGTCACAGAACATTTCGGTGGTCACAGCCAATAAGGTAGCGGCATCGTCTGCCTACGACAATTATACAAAGCTGAAGAATACAGCACGCGAACGCAACATAAAATTCCTGTTCGAAACAAATGTGGGCGCCGGGCTTCCCATCATTAATACAATGAACTCCCTGATCAATTCGGGAGACAAAATAGTAAAAATAGAAGCTGTACTTTCGGGTACGCTCAATTTCATATTCAATACCATAAGCAAAGATATTCCTTTCAGCAAAGCCATTTATCTGGCCAAGGAAAGCGGATATTCAGAGCCCGATCCGCGTATCGACCTCAGTGGGATGGATGTTGTCCGCAAACTGGTTATCCTTACACGTGAAGCCGGATATCAGGTAGAACAGGCCGATGTGGAAAAGAACCTGTTTGTCCCGCAAGAGTATTTCAATGGCACCATTGAAGAATTCTGGGCAAATATCCGTCAACTGGACTCCGAATTTGAGGAAAGGCGTAAGAAACTGGAAAGCGAACATAAGCACCTCCGTTTTGTAGCGAAATACGAGAACGGAAAATGTGAAGTAGGCTTACAGGAGGTAGGACAAAACCATCCTTTCTATGATCTCGAAGGTAGTAATAACATCATACAGATAACGACAGAGCGATACAACGAATACCCTATGATAATAAAAGGATACGGCGCAGGCGCAAGCGTCACGGCCGCGGGGGTATTTTCGGATATTATTAGTATTGCAAATGTGAGGTAACCTTCTCGGTCCATGAAAAACAGAATATTAATCTGTTTATAATTTTATTAAATATAGTCTTATGAAAACAATTATAATCCTGGCCGATGGCGCAGCTGATGAGCCTATCGCCGCATTAGGGAATAAAACTCCATTACAAGTGGCCAAGAAGCCATATATAGACATGCTTGCCGCCAAAGGCAAAAGCGGTGAGTTGGATACCATCCCTCCCGGATTTAAACCGGGTAGTGAAATAGCCAACTTGTCGGTACTCGGGTACGATGTGCCTAAGGTTTTTGAAGGCAGAGGTTCACTCGAAGCCGCCAGTATGGGCGTGGATATTCTGCCGGGCGAAATGGCCATGCGCTGCAACCTGATTTGCATCGAAGACGGAAAGATAAAAAACCATTCGGCAGGACATATTTCGAATGAAGAAGCCGCCGAACTTATTCACTTTCTGGATAAGGAACTGAACGACGGAAAAGTGAGCTTCTATCCGGGAGTATCGTATCGCCACCTGCTGAAACTTGAAGGAGGAAATAAAAATCTCGATTGCACGGCCCCGCATGACGTTACAGGAACACCATTCAGGGATGTCCTCATAAAGCCGGAAACACCCGAAGCAAAAGAATCTGCCGATTACCTGAATCAGCTGATCCTGAAATCGCAGGAACTATTAAAAGATCATCCTGTCAACAAGAAACGAATCGCCGAAGGCAAAGACCCTGCAAACAGTATCTGGCCATGGTCTCCGGGTTACCGCCCTCAAATGCAGACTTTGCAGGAATTATTCGGAATAAAAAGCGGATCGGTAATCTCTGCGGTAGACCTTATTATGGGTATCGGCGTATATGCAGGATTGAAACTTATCCATGTAAAAGGTGCTACCGGACTATGGAACACCAACTATGAAGGAAAAGCGCAAGCGGCCGTCGAAGCATTGAAGAACGACGATTTCGTATATCTACACATCGAGGCCAGTGACGAGGCCGGACATGAAGGCGATTATGAGTTAAAAACCCGTACCATCGAATTTCTGGACAGCAGGGTTGTAAAACCAATATATGAAGCGACTAAAGGATGGGACGAGCCGGTTACTATCGCCATCCTGCCCGATCACCCTACCCCATGTGCTATTAAGACACATACAAACAAGCCTATACCCTTCCTTATCTACCGGTCGAACGGAGAGGCAGATGGCGTACAGCTATATGATGAGTTCGAATCACCAAAGGGCGCATACGGGCTAATAAAAGGAAAAGAATTTATGGAAACCTTGTTTAGCGATAAATAAGTAGCGGTCTATAATGCATATATGAAGTCCGGGAAATAAGTTTTCCGGACTTTTTTGTGTCCACTCTGTCCGTTAGTGGACATGATCACAAATTAAGGAATGAACATAAAACAATGCAAATCAGAATATTATATTTTTTGGCATAAAAATTGGATATTCTTTCAGAAAGAACTCTAAACACCAATTAAAATGATAATTATGAAAGCTAAAGCCTTAACGATCTTATTTACAATTCTATTTCTATCAGTCAGCCTCTATTCACAGAAAGAAGGCAAAACAGAAGCAATCTCTTTCTATAAAGGAACAAAAGGCAATGAAGTAAAAATCATATATCAATATGATATAGAAGGCTTATGCACAAAAAGGACCGTATTTATGAAAGATAAAAGACAATATTGGCTTCCGGTTCAGAAACATAACTATAGATATAACGAAAAGAAAAAAGTAACAGACGTTTTATATACAACATGGGATCCTCATTCGAAAGAATGGTCCGGAATTTGTCACTATTGGATTTATTCTTACCACTCATCAGGAAAAGTCCTATCCATAAAAAAAGCAATTTTTGATAGTACAAAAGAAAAACTCATCACACTGAAATAACATAGGTTTGATTTTTTTACACACTCGAGCAAGTATATGACCTGTAATGCAGGAAGTATACTTGCTTCTTTTTTCGCGAAATTAAGCGGAAAGAAAAGGAGTTTATTAAACCAAAAAGCTTTCTGTATAAAATGAGATAAATATTATATCTTTGGCATAGCAAAAAATTAAATATATGAATACAGAAAATATCCGCTCTCTATTGAGCGCTGAAGCTAGTGCCATACTAAATATCCCGGTGAGCGACGCATATACGCAGGCCATAGACCTTATTGTAGAACAAGTGAATAATAAGAAAGGCAAACTGGTAACCAGCGGTATGGGAAAGGCTGGACAGATTGCACAAAACATTGCAACTACATTCAGCTCCACGGGAACACCCTCTGTATTCCTGCATCCGAGTGAGGCACAACATGGCGATCTGGGAATATTGCAAGAAAACGATATAGTCCTGGCTATCTCCAATTCGGGAAAGACACGGGAGATCATCGAACTTATATCTCTTGCAAAAAATCTTATTCCGGGGATAAAGTTTATTGTTATCACCAGCGACCCGGACAGCTTACTGGCACAGAAAGCTGATGTATGCATCCTTACCGGCCGGCCGGAGGAAGTCTGTAATCTGGGACTGACACCGACCACCTCTACCACAGTGATGACCGTAATAGGCGATATACTTGTAGTGGGTACAATGAAAAGGATCAATTTCTCACCCTCCGATTATGCCAAACGCCATCATGGGGGATACCTGGGAGATAAATCGAGAGAGATGAGTAAGTAATAATTGAATAACATCCTTAAATCAATTCAGCCAATAATATCCATTCTTTGCATATTATTGGCTGAAAGAATAATTATAGATGAATAACGAATATATTATCGAATATCCTTATCTTTGCATACCATTACATACCACTACCCGACAAAACAGAATAAATCACATGGTACATTCTTGATACAGAATTGAATGATAGAACAAATAATTATTTTAGAACATATAGACCCTGTTGTCTTTTTCGGGATAAACAACGCCAATATACAATTATTAAAAACCCTTTTTCCAAAGCTGCGTATCGTAGCTCGTGGCAATGCTATAAAAGCAATCGGTAATGCCGAAGATGTTCCTGCCTTTGAAGAAAAGATAAGGGAGCTCGAGAAATATGCGAATGAACGGAACAAACTGACAGAAGAAGATATCATAGACATTGTAAAAGGGAAATCCCCAAACACAATAAAACAGGACAACCTCATTATCTACGGACTGACCGGTAAACCGATTTTCGCACGCACACCAAACCAGCAGAATTTTGTAAACAGTTTTTTCAAAAACGATATGGTATTCGGTATCGGGCCTGCGGGTTCGGGAAAAACATATACAGCCATTGCTTTGGCAGTAAAAGCCCTTAAAAATAAAGAGGTAAAGAAGATAATCCTTAGCCGCCCTGCAGTGGAAGCAGGGGAGAAACTCGGATTTCTTCCGGGAGATATGAAGGATAAGATAGACCCTTATCTGCAACCGTTGTATGATGCACTTGAAGATATGATAGCCCCGGCCAAACTAAAGGAGTATATCGAAAATAAGACGATACAGATAGCTCCTTTGGCCTTTATGCGCGGACGCACACTCAGTGACGCGATCATTATTCTCGATGAGGCGCAGAATACAACCACGCACCAGATAAAGATGTTCCTCACCCGTTTGGGTATGAACGCCAAAATGATTATCACGGGTGACATTACCCAGATAGACCTTCCTCCGTCCCAGCAGTCGGGACTGAAACATGCCTTGCGCATACTGAAAGATGTGAAAGGGATAGGCTATATCGAGTTTAACAAGACCGATATCGTCCGTCACAAACTCGTCCAGAGCATTGTAGATGCATACGAAAGAGAGGATAAAAGGGAGAAGCGGGAAGAGAGAAAAGCAACAACTGTAAAAGGAGAAAGAATTTAGATTTATAGAAAAAGGTGGAAAATATTTTCCACCTTTTTTATTGCTTAAACTCCGAAAAGAAGTAAAAACTATAATTCGTTCCAATTTCATTTATCTATATTGAAAATTGTATATAACGATTAATAAATAATCACTTTATAATAAAAAATATGACAATGAAGAAATGCGGCAAAAGTGTAACTTTTGTTATCTTTTGAAAAGAGATACAAGTAAACGAGATACAAGATACAAGTTGTTCACTGTTTACTGACGAGATGCTTCGCTCTGCTCAGCATGACAAGCTGATTACTAATTTTTTCATTCTTAATTATTAATTGTTTTCTGTGTTACCTTTGTTACCTTTTGCACAAGAAAGACTGTTTGTCAAATACTTAAATATTTACCACTACAGTACTATCAGTTACTCGGAAGGCTGTACTTATTAATTAACATCTTTATTGCTTTTTAAGCAACTTTGGCGTAACTTTGAGCGTACTTTTTTGTTATAAGACTGAACAAATTAGATTTTTAAACAAATGAAGAATACTTTAGTAAGAACAGATTTTAATTTTCCGGGACAGACAAACGTTTATCATGGTAAAGTGAGAGACGTATATTCGATAGGTGACGATCTATTGGTAATGATCGCTACCGACCGTATTTCAGCATTCGATGTTGTATTACCACAGGGCATACCTTACAAGGGTCAAGTCCTGAATCAGATTGCAGCCAAGTTCTTGGATGCTACCGCCGATATTGTCCCTAACTGGAAACTGGATACTCCGGATCCTATGGTAACCGTTGGTCTGAGGTGCGAACAATATAAAGTAGAGATGGTTATCCGCGGATATCTTACAGGTAGTGCATGGCGCGAATACAAAGCCGGAGCAAGGACGCTTTGCGGTGTACCTCTACCGGAAGGGATGAAAGAAAATGAAAAATTCCCTACCCCCATTATTACCCCTACTACAAAAGAAGATGTAGGACATGATGAAAACATTTCGAAAGAGGAGATTATCGCTCAGGGACTGGTGAGCAAAGAAGAATACGAGCAACTGGAGAAATATACTTATGCTTTGTTTCAACGTGGAACTGAAATGGCAGCTCAGAAGAACCTGATACTGGTAGATACAAAATACGAGTTTGGGAAAAAAGACGGCAAGATTTATCTGATCGACGAAATTCACACACCGGATTCGTCTCGTTATTTCTATGCAGATACCTACCAGGAACTATTCGACAAAGGGGAAGAACAACGCCAGCTGTCGAAAGAATTCGTACGCAAATGGTTAATGGATAACGGGTTTCAGGGAAAAGACGGACAGAAAGTACCCGAAATGACCGAAGAATACTGTAATTCTGTATCGGAACGCTACATCGAACTATATGAAAAGATAGTAGGTGAGAAATTCGTAAAGGCAGAAGCTGCTGATGTGGCTGTACGTCTCGAAAAAAATATAAACGAATATCTAAAACAAAGAGGTTAAGAGAAATGCCGAATCTCTATATCATATCAGGCTGTAACGGCGCGGGAAAAACAACCGCGTCGTATGCCATGTTTCCCGAAATGCTCGACTGTAAGGAGTTTATCAATGCCGATGAAATAGCCAAAGGTCTTTCTCCTTTCCAGCCGGAGACCGTAGCTATCGATGCCGGCCGCCTTATGATTATGCGCATGAACGAGATGCTGCGCATGCAGGAGGATTTTGCAATAGAGACAACACTGGCTACCAAATCTTATGCCAACTTTATACGCAGGGCACAAAAGGAGGGTTATTTTGTTACCCTTATCTACTTCTGGCTCGAATCGCCCGAACTGGCGATCAAACGTGTCGAACAACGTGTGCGGTTTGGAGGGCATCATGTCGACGATGATGTGGTTGTAAGACGCTATTATGCCGGCATGAGAAACCTTTTCTCCATGTTTATCCCTATTGCCGATTATTGGCTTCTGGTAGATAATTCCACAGACCCCTTCCAAATGATTGCAGAGGGAAACAGGACTAAAATCATCGATATTCACGATGAGGATATATTCTATTATCTCAAGAACATATAAATACAACAACGCTTAACGGAAATGACCTACGACGCCGAAAAAATAGTACCCTATTCCAGTTCCGAAAACAAAGGAGCCCAAGTAGAGCGCATGTTCGATTCTATTGCTGAAAATTACGATACGTTGAACCGTACTATGTCGATGGGAATCGATATCAGCTGGCGTAAGAAGGGACTTTCCATGCTAAAAAAGCTGAATCCTCAAACAATTCTCGATATTGCCACCGGTACAGGAGATCTGGCTATCCAAGCCTATGATATCCTGAAACCGCAGTCTATACTGGGCATAGATATATCGGAAGGAATGATGGAAGTAGGCCGAAAAAAAGTAGCTAAAGCGGGATTATCAGATAAGATCAGCTTCGCTAAAGAAGATTGTATGGCCCTGTCTCTTCCCGATAATTCTTTTGATGCCGCCATGGTCGCTTTCGGCGTCCGCAATTTTGAGGATCTCGACAAGGGACTCAAAGAAATATTACGTGTACTCAAACCGGGAGGACAACTGATGATACTGGAACTGACTGTTCCTGCACATTTCCCTATGAAACAGGGTTACTGGCTATACACCAACTTGTTTATACCCACAATAGGCCGGATCATATCCAAAGATAAAACGGCATACTCTTACCTCCCAAAATCAATACAGGCCTTTATACAAGGCAAAGACATGACCAACACACTCCTAAAGAACGGGTTCAGTGAGGCATTTTATAAAACTTACACAATGGGTACATGTTCCATGTATCTGGCTACCAAATGAGTAACATTTACAGTTAATTTTTTTATATCTTTTCTCAACAAATTTATCTATACTGAAAAAGAGTATGGAGAACATCAAAAAATTCATTTTTTAAGTTATAATTGTTTAATTTAAGAATAATGTGATATATTTGCCATCAGAAAGAGCGCATGACAAAATTAACGCTTCTAATAACACACGGAGATTTTTAAATTAAAAAACTACATACTAAACCTATTTTAAACAAACAATTAAAACTATGACTAAAAAATTATTTTTAGCAACAACATTAGTTGCTGTTTTGTGTGCGATATCACTTCCCGCAAATGCACAATTTGGAAAAGCCCTGAAAAAAGCGAGTAAGTCTGTAACAAAAGCTGTAGGCGATGTTGCCGGAGATATGGCTTCTGATATAGTAGCCAACAAAGCTTCGGTAAAGATAGTAGAGTTTATGGACAACAATAATACTATCGCCGGAGAGGACTCTGACTATTACAAAAGACTGGCAGGCCTGGTAGCTACAGACTATATTTCTGTAGACGGACTAAGCCTTAACTATAAAGTGTATGAAAATCCTGAAGTAAACATTCTGGCTACAGCTGATGGTAGCATCCGTATTTATACAGGTATGATGGATATGCTATCTGACGAAGAACTTCTGGCCGTTATTTCTACTCAGATTGGCCATATCGCAAACAAGGATGTTCGTGACTCACTATTAAAAGTCGCATCTGAAGATAATGCGACTAAAGCAGGTTCTGCACAGTTGGAAAAACTACTTTCATTCTCAGGAGACAAAATGGGTACAGTAATCAACGAACTCATACAGGTTCCTTATAACGATGAGCAAAATAAGAAGGCAGATGAGTATGCATATAATTTGTTGACAAAGAACAATGTATCAGCTGATGCTTTAGTTTCTGCATTAACTAAATTTGCTGAAATGGAATCTGCAGACCAAGCTGCAGCCGATGATGATACAGCCGAACTAAGCGCTGCCTCTAAGTTTATCGGTGTTAATTCTAACAATTCACTGCGCGCGTCTCTTATCTCTTCTAAATAAGACCCACTGATCAAATAGATTATACAAGCCTGCAAAGTATGACTTTGCAGGCTTGCTTTTCCTCGGATAGAACAGTCATAATCCTTCTTTACCATTTAAGAAAGCCTGTTCACCCGTTTTGCCCGATACATAATTTTCATATCACGTATATTTGCTTTAGGTATAACGATAACTAACTTAATACGAAAGCATATGAAAAAGCGACTTTACATTCTATTATTTATACTTCCTGTAAGTATATTCATCTACTGTACTTGCGTAGCCTTCATCAAAAAACCGGGACGTCATATCACATCCGAATTACCGGCAAGTAATCTGCAAGAGAAAACAGACCGGATAGCCAAACCCAAAATACAGGTAGTATTCCTTCTCGATGCCACCGGTAGCATGGGAGGACTGATAGGTACGGCAAAAGAGAAGATATGGTCTATAACAAGTAGTCTTTCACAAACCGATCCTGCCCCGGAAATAGAAGTAGGTATGCTCTTTTACCGCGACAGGGGAGACGATTTTATAACCAAAATTATTCCCTTGGGGACAAACATGGACAATCTGTATGAACAACTCATGGCAATGAATGCCAGTGGCGGCGGAGATGGACCCGAAAGTGTAAATCAGGCACTATACGAAGGAGTGAATAAAATGGAATGGGACAATCTGCCCAATACTTACCGGGCTATATTTCTTGTAGGCGATTATCCTCCACATATGGACTATAAAGACGACGTCCATTATCCTGAAACCTGCTCGGAAGCTATAAAGAAAGGGATTGTAATCAATACCATACTAATGGGGAATGAGCCAACTGCTGCCCGCATATGGAAAGAGATAGCCGATAAGACAAAAGGGGAATATATCCAAACCGACATGAGTGTGAACAATATTGCTGTAAGAACCCCCTACGACGACAGGATAAATAAACTGCAATACGAATTGGACAACACACGCCAATACTATGGCAGTTCATCAGAACTGACAGAAGTGAAGCAACTGCAAAGCGCAAAGGTTAATGCTGGCGATGCAGCGATCAATGCAAGACGGGCCGAATATAACCTTTCGGCTGCCAACAAGGATACTTATTATGGAGCTGAAGAACTGATAAATGAAGTGATGAATGGTAAGAAGATATCCAATATACCTGAAAAAGATCTACCTGACAATATGCAAAAAATGTCAGCAGAAGAACGTCAGAAATATGTGGATGAACTGATAGAAAAGCGTAAAAAACTGGAACAGGAAATAAAAAACCTGAGCAAACAGCGCCAACAGCATATAGATGAAGAACTATCGAAGATGGATAAGGAAAAGGTTGAAGGCTCATTTGATGATGTTATCTACAGGGCTGTAAAAACACAAGCAGCTAAAAAAAGTATCCAACTGGAAGGAAAAGCTAAACGATAGTGTATATACAACAAAACCCGGCTTGTAATATCACAGGCCGGGTTTAACTTTCTTATTTGTAAGGATATTATCTTCTCATCTTAGGCATTTTGCCACCTTTCATTTGTGTCATCATCTTCATCATCTTACGGGTTTCATCAAACTGCTTAATCAGTTTATTCACCTCTTGTATAGATGTCCCGCTACCCTTAGCTATACGCTGACGGCGACTTCCATTCAGAATTTCAGGCTGAGACCTTTCGTTTGGTGTCATGGAATAAATGATAGCCTCAATACTTTTGAAGGCATCATCATCAATATCCAAATCCTTAATGGCTTTTCCCACTCCCGGAATCATAGAAGCAAGATCTTTCAGGTTACCCATCTTCTTTATCTGCTGTATCTGCCCGATAAAGTCGTTAAAGTCGAACTGATTCTTGGCAATCTTCTTTTGCAGACGGCGCGCTTCTTCTTCATCATATTGCTCCTGCGCCCTTTCCACGAGTGAAACGATATCACCCATACCGAGAATACGGTCGGCCATACGTTCAGGGTGGAATACATCGAGTGCATCCATCTTCTCGCCTGTACCCACGAATTTGATCGGCTTATCCACTACCGAACGGATAGACAACGCAGCACCACCACGGGTATCACCATCCAGCTTGGTAAGGACAACTCCGTCGAAGTTGAGTCTGTCGTTAAATTCCTTGGCGGTATTTACAGCATCCTGCCCCGTCATGGAGTCTACTACAAAGAGGATTTCGTCAGGTTTTACAGCATCTTTTACCGCTGTAATCTCCTTCATCATCTCCTCATCTATAGCCAGGCGTCCGGCTGTATCTATAATTACAAGGTCATTTCCGTTTTGTTTCGCAAATTTGATCGCATTCTGGGCTATCTGTACCGGATTCTTGTTATCTTCTTCCGAATATACAGGAACTTCTATCTGCGTGCCCAGTATCTTCAACTGTTCGATAGCAGCAGGACGGTAGACATCACCGGCAACAAGTAATGGATTTTTGCCTTTCTTGGATTTCAGCAATTTTGCCAGCTTACCCGAGAAAGTAGTCTTACCCGAACCTTGAAGACCCGACATAAGTATAACAGCCGGAGAACCTTTCAGATTTATATCGGTTGCCGTACCCCCCATCAATGCAGCCAATTCGTCATGAACGATTTTCACCATCAACTGTTCAGGCTTCACGGCTGTAAGTACATTCTGTCCTAATGCCTTTTCCTTAACGATTTCGGTAAACTGCTTAGCTGTCTTGTAGTTAACATCGGCATCGAGTAATGCACGACGTACATCTTTCAGCGTTTCGGCTACATTTATTTCGGTGATTTTACCTTCACCTTTCAGTATCTTAAACGAGCGTTCTAATCTATTACTTAGACTTTCAAACATATTATTGTTGTTATTTATTATCAATGTTATATGGGAGCACAAAGATATAAACTTTTGCTATAAAGTGAAAAACTGATTGTGCTTTTCTCATCATGTATATTATATGTGTATGACAATCGATATCAAAACCCTTTATTTTTCAAATCTGAAACAATACTGATATATGTTTCTATCACATCGAAACTTTTATAATTACCCCTTGTCAGGTCTATCATATCACCATGAGAGATCCCCCTTCTTCGCCTGTTTGTATATACTTCTCGGAATTCGCCCCACCGGGCAGATTCCAGACTCACCAATCCGTCATTCTGTTTATTGTGCAAACACATAATGAGATAAGGAACAGAAAGCAGGCTATGACTCAAGCAGTTTTTCATAAGCGACATATAGCTCTGATAATATATCCCTTCTATATCAGGAGTTTCATCATTGAACTTTTCGGCATATTCTTTTGTAAACTGATGCATTGCCGTATAGAAGTCGGGATTCTTATCGCCTATTTTGCGGAAATATTTATCAAAGAGATTTGCGACCGAACGATACATTCCATCCGATAAATGCTTATTTCCGAAATCGGCGAGTGCACTCCCCCGGTGCGGAGTGGATATAGTGGTTAGCGACGCTACAAACTCATCCATGCCCAGCGCCGTTATTGTATATCTGGCATCGAGTCCTCCTTTCGAATGAGCTATTATATTAACTTTTCCGCAATCTGTCTGCTTTATTATTTCAAGGATTTTATCTTTCACCAGATATCCGTTACCCTCAATGGTACCTAATGCCTCCTGATGTCCATAATAAACCGTAGCACCGTTTTTGATCAGGTGCTTGGGAATACGTCCCCAGTAATTAAGGTATTTAAAGTCCCGAAATCCTACTCCATGCAACATCAGTAAAGGGTATTTCGTCTCACATACAAATGACTCTCTCCTCATACTTTCATTAAAAGCTTTATTGCACGCATGATCATACTCATTAAAAGCAATCCTTGATATATAAAGGATTACGAAAACATTGACTATTGGCACCCATATAAATATCGAGACCAATATCCGCCGTACAATACGTAATCTTAACGAAAAGAAAAATACTCTGAACCATCCATTCAGAAAGGTAAGCAGCGACAAAGAAAAGGCTATGATATTGTTATATCTGAAACTATCGGAGGCTATAGGTACATAACGACTGATAATGCCATAGCTGAAAACAACTAACAACTGAATTGTTATAAGCCACACAGACAATAATAAAAGACGTCGTCCCTGATAAACTATCTTTACAGCCACAGGAATATCAGTATCTGTTTTACAAGGAACCAACTGAATACGTATCCATGAATAAACCAATAAGAGAGAAAATGCAATATATCCTGCCGGTGCGAAATTTAAGCCCTGCTTTGATATTAAATTATCAGTAACTGAAAGAAAAAGGAGTGTATTATTTGCGAGAAACAATACAAAATAAGATAAACCTGCATTATTGAATAACTTCTTTGCTATATCGGTTGATATAACAGCCAATGCAATCAGGAAATATAATACATACAAAAAGATATCCATTGTGTAATTTGTTTGCTATGCTAAAGTAAACTTTATTCGTTAATATATATGCAATAATTATTGTGTTTTATAAAAGGCTTGTTTCAAAAATCTGACAACCAATGGTCACAGGAGCGGAGCATATGTAAATCTGACACCTTATACAATTTTTTTGATTGTTACTTTTTCTCTCTTTTCATAAGCAGCATTTATGTAATTAAAGGGCTCCCGTGCACAACATCTCCCAAAAAGTAACAAAAGTAACAGAATTTATATATTTATCCTTTTTCATTATCTTAGCCAAACATTGTATATTTATGTTTTATAAAACTATTTCACTATATAGATAAAGATTTTCATTTCTGATGTCATCACTTTGGAATCCGTGGCACGGTTGCCACAAAATAAGCGCAGGCTGTCTCAATTGCTACATGTATCGCGGCGATGCCAGACGCGGTGTAGACAGCACTATTGTTAAACAGACTAAGGATTTCGATAAGCCTGTAAAGAAAAAACGAAACGGAGAATATAAAATTCCTCCCGGTGGAGATGTTTTTACCTGCTTCACTTCTGACTTTTTCCATGCTGATGCCGACGAATGGCGCCCCCAGGCATGGAGTATGATGCGTGAGCGCAGCGACCTCAACTTTTTGATGATAACTAAGCGAATCGACAGATTACATATAGGCCTACCCGAAGATTGGGGAGAAGGATACGATAATGTGACTATAGCCTGCACGGTGGAAAATCAGGATAGGGTCGATTACCGTCTACCTATCTATAAGAAATCCCCGATTAAGCACAAGATAATCATCTGTGAACCTCTTTTAGAGAGAGTCGACCTAAAGCCTTATGATATAGGGTCATGGGTGGAGCATGTCACTGCCGGAGGAGAATCGGGAAAGGATACACGGGCATGTGATTTTGACTGGATAATGGAAATACACGACCTCTGTGTAGAAAACGATATCTCTTTTTGGTTCAAACAAACAGGGACAAATTTTATTAAAGATGGGAAATCGTATACGATACCCCGTCGGATGCAGCATTCGCAGGCTAGGAAAGCGGGTATAGATTATAAGAAGTACATTGGGAAAAGATAAATATTTAAAATATCTTATCCTTTCGTTACTTAACAAATAATCGCCTAAATTTGTTATTTAATAATAACAGAGGAAAATCCATGCAATACAAATGCACCGGATAAAATAAGAAACAACAATGACAGATCAACTAAAAGAAATAGTATACTCGAAAGATGCGATTGAATTTGTAACTGTAGCCGTCCAGTATTGTGCCTTTCTGGAAAATTTCGAAGAAATCACGGAAACAGATCTTACGGATAAATTAACCAAACTCCTACCCTTGCTATACCTTAAAGCAAGTCTTGTTCCGGAAACCGATACCGTAAATGACGAAGAACCGGAAATAACCGTTACAGAAGACATATACAATTTCATCACTTCCAAATTATATAATGTATATGTAAATAACGATACATACCTTGAAGTATTTCTTCAAGATATGAAATACAGCGAAACCCCGATATCGGCAAGTATCAGTGAAGACCTTGCAGATATCTATCAGGATATAAAGAACTTCATCACCATATTCGAACGGGGCATTACCGAAAATATGAATGACGCCCTCTATGTGTGTATGGAGAACTTCAAAACATACTGGGGGCAAAAGCTGGTAAACGTTTTACGGGCACTACATTCGATAAAATACTCAACAGAGCCGGATGCCCTCGAAGACGAAGACCTTGAACAGACTGACAACGAAGAATTATGGTAAAAACAATTTCAAAAGAGGAATTATCCGTAATGCCAATGGAGAGATTCGATGGGCGGATAATTGTTGTACAAAGTGAAAGTGAAGCCGAGAAAGCTACTGCTTATCTCAAAAAACAAACGGCTATCGGGTTTGATACTGAAACCCGCCCGGCTTTCCGCAAAGGTGTATCTCATCAGATTGCACTGATGCAATTATCTACAGATGACACGTGTTTCCTTTTTCGTCTCAATATAATAGGATTACCTGATTGTTTGGCACAAATTCTGGTAAATCCGGCAATCAAAAAAATAGGACTATCTTTAAAAGACGATTTTTCTGCCATACATAAACGGAATGCAGCTTTCATTCCATCCAATTTCATTGAACTACAGTCTTTTGTAAAAAGTTATAGCATCGAAGACAATGGTCTGCAACGCATTTATGGCATACTTTTTGAAAAAAGGATATCGAAAGGCCAACGCCTGTCAAACTGGGAAGCAGATGTGCTATCCGATGCACAGAAAATGTACGCAGCCATTGATGCATGGGCTTGCCTTAAAATATACAATGAATTAAAGGTAAGGGAAAAAACAGCCCCCTGATCCCACGAAGGGACTTACGGAGAGACTAAGATATAAAATGAAGAGTCAAGGATTGCTTTTCCCAATCTTTGAATAATGAAATTTTTAAATCTTGAAATTAATCATATATGGCATTTATAGATTATTATAGCATATTGGGCGTATCCAAGACAGCCAGTGCTGACGATATCAAAAAATCGTACCGCAAACTGGCCAGAAAGTATCATCCTGATATCAACCCAAATGATGAAGAAGCAAAAAAGAAGTTCCAGCAGATAAATGAAGCTAACGAAGTACTTTCCGATTCCGAAAAGCGAAAAAAATATGATGAATACGGTGAAAACTGGAAGCATGCTGAAGAATACGAAAAAGCCCGTCAGCAACAATCTCAAAACGGAGGTTTTGCCGACTATAGCAGCTTTGGCGGTTTCGGAGGAGGCTCATATAGTTTCGGAGGAGACGATGAAGGCGGATTTTCCGATTTCTTCGAATCGCTGTTTGGGGGAAGAAGACCGTCTGGTGGCAGCAGGCAAAGCAGAGGGTACAGAGGCCAAGACTATACCTCCGAACTCCATTTAAGCCTGCGCGATGCATCTGAAACCCACAAACGTACACTCACTCTGGATAGTAAGAACCTGCGCATAACTATTCCTGCCGGAGTGTCCGACGGGCAGGTAATAAAATTGGCCGGACAAGGAGCGCCGGGTAAAAATGGCGGACCGAATGGAGATTTGTATATTACGTTTATTATAGAAGAAGATCCTAAATTTAAACGGGTAGGGAACGATTTATATACCAATACCAACCTTAACCTATACACAGCTGTTCTTGGCGGGGAAGAGACCGTAGATACTTTCACCGGAAAAGTAAAACTGAAAGTAGCTGCAGGGACCCAGAATGGAACAAAAGTAAGATTGAAGGGCAAAGGATTTCCTGTCTACAAAAAGGATGGGCAGTTTGGGGACCTTATCATAACATACTCAATAGAGATACCCGTCAATCTGAATAATGAACAAAAGGAATTGTTCGAAAAGTTAGCGAAGTCTTAACCCTAAAGCATCAATGTTATGACATCAGAATTAATCATCATACAGGAGTATTGCATACAGAATCAGGTGGAGCCTGATTTTATCGTACAACTCGAAAGTGAAGGGCTTATACAGATCAGTATTATAGAAAATGAGCGTTACATACATATCTCGCAACTGAAACATCTTGACCAATATGTGCGGTGGCATTACGATCTTTCCATCAATGTAGCAGGTATAGATGTTATTCAAAACCTTCTGGATAAGATAGATGAGATGCAGGAGGAGATACACCGTTTGAAAGAACAGATAAGGCTAATAGATTGATATATGAAACACCTATTCCTGCTTATAAGCGTATTTGCAATCACAACCCATGCTTTTTCCCAAAATGATGTGCTAAGAAATGATATAGCAAAAATTATCGGAGGCAAACGGGCTACTGTCGGAGTTGCATTGATAGTCGATGGAAAAGACACATTGACAGTCAATAACGAGTTCCATTATCCGACACAGAGCACATACAAATTTCATTTGGCACTGGCTGTGCTCGACTATCTGGATAAGAATAACCTATCGCTCAACCATAAGATATTCATCCCTAAAGCTGAGCTTTTGCCCAACACCCATAGTCCTCTGAGAGACGATTATCCCGATGGAAACATGGAATTATCGATTAGCGAAATTTTAAAATATACAGTTTCCCTGAGCGATAACAACGGATGTGATATCCTGTTCCGCTTTGTGGGTGGTCCCTCCGCAGTAGACCAATATATAAGAAGCCTCGGATTTACTGATTTTGCCATTGCCGCCACCGAAGAAGAGATGCATGGCCCTTGGGAAGTGCAATATACCAACTGGAGTACTCCCCTTACAGCTGCACGGGTATTGGAAAAATTCAGGACAGGCAATATACTGCCTCAGCATTTCCACGACTTTCTGTGGAATGCTATGGTGGATACTCCAACCGGGCCGAAAAAGATCAGAGGCTTGCTCCCTCCGGGTACAATTGTCGCTCATAAGACAGGTGCCTCTTTCCGCAATGCCGAGGGGCTGAATGCCGCGGAAAATGATATTGCAATCATCCGGCTACCCGATGGCCGTTATTATTCACTTACCGTTTTTGTTGCCGATTCGATGGAAGATGAAGCCACGAATATGAGGATAATAGCCGAAATATCGAAGGCTGTATATGACTTTCTTACAAGATAGACATGATAGGTGGTGGATTTACCTGATAGCGCTTTGCGGGCATATGTCCCCGCATTTTCCGCACAGGATACATTCGCTTGAACTTATCTTTTTCCCTTTCGAGATATAGCTTACTACATCCACATCCATCGGACAATTACGATTGCAGGAGCCGCAAGAGGTACACTCGTTTCCGGTAGGTCTTACCTTTATCAAAGCGATACTTGTCTGTGCTTTCATAACCAGCGATACCGGACAGGCAATTTTGCAAAAGGCACGTTTCTTTTTGAATTTGAAGGCAAGAATAATAGCGACAAAATAATAAAGACCATTGCCCACAAGGAACCAGATGAGAGCGCCGGGTTTTCCCCCTTGCACAATACCCCCATCTTCATTTATATGATTCGTCTGCCAATCGTAACCCAGCAGAATAAAAGCTACAGGTATCAATATGGAAAAAACAAATACCAGATAGCGCATACGGGTATATTTGACAGGAATCTTACGGTTTTCTTTTATAGGCAACCATTCCAGAATAGCAGCTGTCCAGCAGGCCCATCCACAGAAACCGCGCCCCCAGATCAACGGACCGATAATCTTGGCAATGGCATAATGCACCAGTACCCGGGTAAATAGTCCGGTGGAAATAAATAATAATATATAAAACACATTCTCTTCCAGTTGCAGATTTTCCCGTTGCATGACTCCCAAAAAGAGAAGAAACACCGGTGAAATCATTAAAATAGTAATACGACGTCCCAGATCCTTATTCTTCCCTTTCAGCCGGTATGCTACCAACGAACCGATTGTAATCCAGCCGCCAATCCAGGGGAAAATGATCCGGAATCCCCACCAGCCTAAAGAGAATCCGAGTAAAAGCCCGATAAGTAAAGGAACAAAATGTTTGAATTTCATACGTTAAATTATTAATAGATTAATAGAGCTAACAATAATCCTGAGACAAAGCCTAAAGTAAAAGCAATACTATTCATACGATAATTGTTTGTTGATTTGAGGCAAATATAGACCGGATCGGAACAGTGTCAAAAGTTCTGTGACAGACAGCAATAAATGTGACAAACAGCTAAGTTTGCCCATCATAAATCGGTGATAATAAGACATGAACTTGTTTATCCCGCAATACGGGTCCGGATGAGTTTTGTGTAGGTGCGCGATACGGGAACTTCGTCCTTTGTATATTTCAGTTTTAACTGGAAGCCTAAAGAATTTCCTGTAACTGAAACAATTTGTGCTATATTCACCATGAAAGCCCGGTGACAGCGTACAATATCAGGATAAGGTTGCAGGTCTGTCTCTATCTGACTGATCGTCGCTCTGAGTTGCTTTTGTTTTACAATATCGTTTTCCTGATAATAAAATGTAGTATAGTTTCCCGATGACTCAATGTAAAGGAGCGTTTCGGGGTTAAAACTAACGGAGTCTTTGGTAGTACCACTCAATGTAATCATGCCGGAGTTAAATGGCAAAGCCGGCTCATTTGCAGCCAAACGTTCAAGCAGTCTGTTGTTACTCTCTTTTGCCTCGCGCAGGTTCCGTTTCAGTGCATTATTTTGTATAAAGAATGAAATGACAGTAACAGGAACCAACCCAACAATAAACGTAGCAACTAAATAGAAGAGGAAAACAGATAGAAATATTTCAGGTTCTCTATGCCAGATAGAAATGTCAAACAAAAAATTCCCTAGACTAATAGTCAGAATTATAATCAGGTTATTGAGCATATTCTTACAGTTAGTCCAAGTAGCAGCTTGATAGAACTTTTTGAAAATTACGGGAAATGCATAAGTTACAATAAAAGTACATACTGCCGTCACCAATGAATATCCCCCTATTATCAGCCATTTATTAAATACACCTTGCAGGTGAAAAGGCTGGAATAGAGCGAGCAGTAGAAAAACAGCAATAAATGCCACGATGACAGTCTGCCATGGCTTTTCATTGGCTGGATATGGTTGTTTTAAATATCTGATTATTCCATCCATTTGTACTCTATAAGGAATAGCAAAGATATATATTATCCCGTTATTATTTACTTATCAGCTTCTTATATACAACCGTATTCAGAAGCTCGTCTTTTCGTTGCCGGGATATGGGTAATTCTCTGCTGTCGATAAAAATCCTCCCTCCGTTTATCGTCTCAATATGAGCAATATTTACCAAGAATGATTTGTGTATCCTGAAAAAAGAATCTTTCGGGAGCATATCTTCAAGGGAAGTCATCGTCTGATGGATAATAAGTGTTTTATCGTTGAAATGGAGTTTCAGGTAGTTTTGCATACTTTCTACATACAATATATCAGTCCATGCGATCTTTACAAAAGAATCTCCCTGCCGGACATACACATTGACATTCTCGTTATACGCATGGCTTTTCAGTTCAAATATTTCCTTTGCTTTTAGCGCTGCCTGAAAAAAACGCTTGAAGGTGATTGGTTTCAGGAGGTAATCAACTACCTGTAGACGAAACCCCTCCAGCGCATATTCTGAATATGCTGTGGTAAGTATCGTTAACGGCTTATTTTCCAAGGCCTCTAAGAATTCAATTCCGGTAAGATGGGGCATCTGAATATCCAGAAAAATAAGATCTACATCTGTCTTTTTCAATACCTCTGCTGCTTCTATTGCAGAAGAGCATACTCCGCAAACCTCCAGAAAGTCAAGTTTTTCTATGTAATCTATAATTCCTTCCCGTGCTATAGGTTCGTCGTCCACTACCAGACATTTCATATCAGCGAATAGTTTTTAGGTTTTATTTGTATAACCTTATAACGTAATATTTAGCTGGATAATATAAGTCTGTTCATTTTCTTCTATAAATAAACTATATCTGTCAGGATATAGGATATCGAGCCGCTCTTTTGCATTTATCAAGCCTAGTCCCGAAGCATTCTTCTTTTTTATCGGCTGTACCGGTTTCGAGTTTTTCACCTCCATTGATAATAAGTCTCCTTTTTGCCACACCATAACATTTACAAATCCTGTTTCCGATATAGAGCGGGAGACATGTTTAAATGCATTTTCTATAAAGGTAATGAGGAGCAGTGGCTGTATGTCTCTATCACCATTCTCTATCTGCCATGTACAATCCACGTGCAGTTCTTTTCCCCAACGGGTTTTCTCCACTTCGATCACATCTTTCAGAAATTGTATTTCCTGACTCAATGGCACCAATTCTTCTTTACCATTATAAAGCTGATAACGCAATATTTCAGAGTATTTTACCAGAAGTTCCGACGCCCTATCCACATCTTTTTGCATCAGTATATAGATATGATTCAATACATTGAACATAAAATGGGGGTTTATCTGTTGCTGAAGCACCTGTAGTTGAGTCTTTAAATGTATCTCCTGAAGTTTACTGTGTTCAAAATAGAATCTGATTCCGCAAAAACCGAGGTTAATAACAAAAATAGCAGGCAAGGTCATTATATACTCAATCACAGCGGAATAATGAGTTCTCATCAGTTCTGAAGGTTCAAATATTTCTGCTTCTTCCAATTTTTCAAATATGATAAAAATCGCCAAATGAATTATTCCCGTCAGTAGCATAATTATAATAAACTGAACGACAAAACGGCGCATCTTTTTACTTCTAATTGCTTTAGGCAACAGGCTATTACTTAAATAGGATGTAATAAGACAAGTTGGCAGGAACAGACTAAAACAAAACAAGACAGCCTCTATAACAGAGACCTGATTCATATACTGGAAAAGAAATAATGAAGCCAACATCAGCCAGATAAGAGCAATAAAGGATATATAGCCTTTTGTGAGATAATTTTTCATATTACAAATATAACTCATTAGGAGAGAAGAAATTTACCGTTTATCATAAGCAACATGCCATTCGTCAAATACATTATCAACAAAGACTTTCCATATATAATATTTGCATAAACAAATCCGTCTTAGACATATAATATTAAAATAACCCATCCATGAGATTCTTATTTATCCTTCTACTAATAACAACCGTAAATACCGGGGCGTACGCACAGGCATTCTTAAAGACTGAATACATCGGCTCCTCCAGCTATGAAGATATAGATAATAACAAAACGGGAGGAAAAGGTGATGCAAAAGTAATATCGGGAGGTATACAAATACCCTTCTATATGAAGATGAACGAAAACAACCGCCCCACCACATGGGGTATGGCCATAGGTGGTTCATATACTTCGTTCAACAATAAAAATATACCTGCAGACCTTTGCCCGTCGGAAATACTGAATGCCCAGATATCCCTGCTCCATATGAGACCTGTCAGCAAAAAATGGTCGCTCCTGGCATCTCTGGGAGCGGGCGCATACACAGCGCATGCCGATATATCAAGAATTAAGATGAAGAATATTCTGGCGCATGGTGGTGCTATCTTCATCTGGCACCTGAAAGATAACCTGGATATAGGCGGTGGGTTGGCCGTAAACAACTCGTTCGGCTATCCTATGGCATTCCCTTCTCTCTATCTGGATTGGAGATTGGGAGGCCGCTACGAAGTCAAAGTCTCCATGATGAACGCTGTGGAGATTTCGGCAGGTATGCGGGTCCATGAAAATATCAAACTCGGTATAATCGGCGAGATGAATGGTTCGATGGCTCTGGAAGAAGTGAACGGTGAAGACATGATGTTCACGCACCAATATATGGTAGCCGGATTCCGCCCCGAATTTACACTTGGCAAATCATTCTCTCTTTCACTAACCGCCGGCGTGTCGGCTATTCGTCCGGCATATTATACAAAAAGAACACTCAAATCCTTTTTCAAGGCAATGGACAGGGAGCATGACCCGGAGTTTAAAGTGGCCCCTTACGTATCTTTGGCACTGGCATATAAATTCTGATCAACCCTCCGAAGATGAAAATCATAACCAGCTTACTTACTATCATCCAGCTTATTATTAAAATAATCCAGAAATGTTTGTTCTCCTACTTCTTTCAATAACTTCTGATTTTCGATGAAGTCCTGCCCGTATTTCAGCCAGCGTTTGGCAAAGCCTTTGAATTTAAAGCAGGGAAATACCCTACATTCGTAGCAATGTACTATTCCTCTCGACTGGCAACAAAGGTGAAATGTCTTACAATTCTCACATCTGATTTTGTTAATACCGGCACCCGGGCAGGGCTTTTTATCCCTTACATACATGGGGCATCCTCCGCAAAATACGCCGCAGGCAGGGACTCTGCCTGAATAATATTTGGGAGTGACTATCTCCGATTTTTCCTGTTTGTGTTCGTCCATCATGTCAATCGGTTAGTTTAAGATGTAACTAAGATAAGGATTTTGTATCTTTGCCATTCTCAAATAAAAAAAATCTTATGAAAGAATATAATATACTCTTTGTCTGTCTCGGAAATATCTGCCGCTCTCCCGCCGCCGAAGGCATCCTCAAAAGAATGGTCAGGGAACAGGGACTGCAAGATAAAATATCTGTCGATTCGGCAGGGACATCTGGCTACCACGATGGCGACCTGCCTGACCACCGGATGCGACAACACGGTGCACGCAGGGGCTATAAGTTCGATTCGCTGTCACGCAGGTTCACAAGCCTCGATTTTGACCGGTTTGATGTCATACTGGCTATGGACGACAGCAACTACCATAACATCATGCGCCTTGCTCCTGATCTGGAATCGGAAAAGAAAGTGTACCGCATGGTAGATTTTTCGAAACGATTCGGTCACGACCATATCCCCGACCCTTATTATTCGGGTGCCGATGGCTTCGAGCTAGTCCTCAATCTACTGGAAGACGCATGTGAAGGATTACTGGATAGACTGAAGAAAAACGAACTGTAATCAGTTTACCTTATCTATCTCCCCTCCTTCAAAAAAGTTAATTATATTCTTTGCTACTTCCTGCTCCATATCCAGGCGGG
Organism: uncultured Dysgonomonas sp.; assembly: GCF_900079725.1. Taxonomy (NCBI): domain Bacteria; kingdom Pseudomonadati; phylum Bacteroidota; class Bacteroidia; order Bacteroidales; family Dysgonomonadaceae; genus Dysgonomonas; species uncultured Dysgonomonas sp. Next base: position 2,644,799 of record NZ_LT599032.1, on the reverse strand, counting down.
CAGCATATGTCTTTGTTCCGGCATGAGGGGAAAGGACTACGTTGTCCAATCCGATAAGTTCCTGCGGAATTTTCGGTTCGTTCTCGTACACATCCAGTCCGGCAGCATATATTTCCCCCTCCTGTAAGGCCTTAGCCAGAGCCTGAGCATCTACCAGTTGCCCACGGGCAGTATTGATAAGAATAGCGGAACTCTTCATCTTTTTAAATTCTTGTTCTCCCATCAGGTGATAAGTTTCGGCTGTTGCAGGTGCATTCAGAGATATTACATCAGCTTCCCGTAGCAATGTATCGAAATCTACATACGCCGCGCCGTACTTCTCTTCCACCTCTTTAGGCAAGGCATGCCTGTTGCAATAGATTATTTTCATTCCCGAGGCCACCGCACGGCGGGCTATCGCCTGTCCGATACGTCCCATACCATATATGCCGAGCGTCTGCCCATAAATGGGCATACCCAAATCACCATAGAGGCTCCAGTCGAGACGCACACCATTATGCAACTTATGATTGTAATAGGCCACCTTGCGGGCAGTTGCCATTATCAGGGCAAAGCACAACTCCGCTGTCGGCTCCAGTACCGATTGGGGAGTGTTGGTCACCGTAATGCCTTTTGTGGCTGCGTAAGCGGTATCTATGTTGTTATATCCCACTCCGTAATTGGCTATCAGTTGCAGTTTTTTACCTGCATCTATCATTTCTTCATCGGTCTGGAAGGAAAAATTAGGGACGAAAGCTTCCGCGTCTGCTATCTGTTCCAGTATTTCTGTCCTCGTAAACAATTGTTTTTCGGGATATATAACTTCATACTTTCCTTCGAGGGAAGCAAATCCTTCTCTTACGAAATTATGCCCCATCAATATCTTTTTCATACTGTTACCTTTTTATAAGATTCCTTTATCTATGAGCATTTCCCGTACTTTCACCCAATCCACATACGCCCTGTCGGACTCAGGATCATCCGTAATCAGCGGGCAACCCAGATTGGCATCGTCTATATAGAGATGCCCGTAAGCTTTTGGCGAAGAAGTCCAGAATCGCTGTGTAGGATTTTTCTGTATGCCATATAATGGGATATTGTTATCGGCAAACCATTGTACTGCTTCGGTCAGTACATTCTCTTCTACCACGACCTCCTGACCGTCCACTTTCTTTTTTTTCTTACGGTCGCTGCGCATTGAGAAAAGGATCAGTTTGTGGCCTTTTTCCGTCAGTTCCTTCAGGACAGGCACTGCTCCTATATCTTTCCCTATTTTGGGGAATTCGTGCGATACGCATGTACCGTCAAAATCCAGACATATATCCATAATTGTATTTTTATATTTATTGTTATGTAATAATTTGCTCTTTAGTTATGAGTTAACCGATGTACAAATGAGGGAAAACCTGTAGATCGTATCTCTCACAAAACCTGACAAAGTTGACACTTTTTACACTTTTCCATTTGAATTACTTTTATTCACAGGACTTTGTATCTTTCTCTTTATTTTACATCTAAAAGATGGTACTCGCAAAGATGCAAAGGCGCAAAAAGGTAACAAAAGTAACACTCTGTGCAATTAGTAGTAAACTACAACCAACTTTGTCATGCTGAGTGAAGCATCCCGTAAATAAAAAGACTCCGTGCTACTCCGTTTACTCTGTGGTTAAAAATAAAAGGTAACAAAAGTAACACCTTTTCGCTATTTTCTCATATCGTAATTATTCCGGCTGGTAACACGCTTGTTATCCGCATTGTATAGATAAAATTATACAAATAAAGTAACACTTGATTTTAAATATCAGGGCGCGTTACTATTTGATAGTTTTATTCAAACGTCATACGGTACACATTTGTTTCCTTCTGTGTGAAATTCAAAGACTGATAAAGCTTATTGGCCGCTATGCGTGAAGGGCTAGATGTCAACATTAATGAATCGGCGCCTAACGATTCTGAAAAACCTATAGCATGCTCTACAAGTAATCTGCCTAAACCTTGCCCGCGATACGAACCATCAACTACTACATCTTCAATCCATGCCTTTGCCCCTGTCGGGCTTTTATATATGCCAACAGTAAGCATTCCGGCAATATTCCCATCATCCGTAATAAAGAACAGATGACTATTGGCGGAAGCCAGCAGCTCCCTATAATATGATTCCGTCAAATGAACCGTGCCGGAAGATATTAATGTCCCGGTAAGTTTCTGTACAGCCTTAAAACCTTCTTGTGTAAACTCCCTGATCTCTGAAATTTCCATAATCGAATAATAATCGAGACTGATGAGAAAGCCTGATTTCCATCGCCCAGTTAATTTATAAAAAACAGAAACCCAGACTGTAAAGCCCGAGTTTCCTATATTCTAAACATGACAGAACAAACTTACTTGTTGTCTATCTTTTCTGTAGTACCTTTTATATCATCTTCGAGGCCGTTTACCCCATCTTTGAAGTTTTTGATACCTTTTCCGATACCTTTCATAAGTTCAGGAATTTTCTTTCCTCCGAATAATAATAAAACAACGATGGCAATGATAATAATCTCCCCGGTTCCAAGGTTGCCTAGAAATAATAATGTGTTCATCTGGTTTATCTCAATTATATTTACTTATTAAATAATTAGTTCACTAAAGTAGTCAGAATAATATTATTCCAGTCATTTTTTTGCATTTTTTATATTCAAATCGCGTCAAATCTCAGATTAGCCTCGTTTAACCCACCAACCTGCTGCCATAATTTAATAAAGAAGTGACAACCACCCGGGATTGCCACTTCTCCCACCTGTTTACTATTTAATTATTCTTTTGATAACGCAATGTTTGATTCGGTTTCGATATAGACGGTGCAACAGACTCGTCGGACGTACCCCAGTCTTTGTTCGGATTGCTTCCCAAAACGAACTTTATATCAGCCCCGTTCTTTATATCGTCATAGGTAATATAAGTTTTGTTATATTCCTTTCCGTTGAGAGTCATAGACTGGATATAGACATTCTGCTTGCTGTAATTCTCTGTAGTCATAGATATTTTCTTCCCGTTACCGAGAGTCATTTCTACCGCTTCGAGCCCCGGGGAACCAATAGCATAGATATTGCTCGACGGACAAGTGGGATAGAAGCCTATACAGTTGAAGATATACCATGCCGACATCTGTCCGCAATCATCATTCCCGCTTAACGCATCAGGCTTGTTTCCGTAGAAGGTATCCAGTACATAACGTATCTTCTCCTGTCCTTTCCACGGCTGTTTCACATAATTGTATAGATACAGTATCTGATGACAAGGCTCGTTGCCATGCCAATATGCCCCAATACGCCCCTGTATATCGTGCGCTCCCGGAATATCATCCGGTAGTTCCATTGTGAACATGGAATCGAGACGCTGGGCGAATATCTCATTCCCTCCCATTTCATTGATATATCCCTGTACATCCTGAGGTACATACCATGTGTACTGATAAGTGAACCCTTCGGTAATATCACCCCAACCGTGTACCGATCCCGGCCCGGTGTAAGCGACCGCATCGAAAGGTGTACGCCATTCTCCATGAGAGTCGCGCCCCCGCATAAATCCGGATTCCGGATCTATAAGGTTCTGATAAGCAAGCGAACGGTTCAGGAAGTATTTGTAGTCTTCTTCTTTTCCTAATTTCTTTGCGGCCATAGCGATACAATAATCATCATAGGCATATTCCAGTGTCTTGGAAACCGATTCCCGTTCTTTATCGAATGGTACCCATCCCATCGCTGTATATTCGGGCAGGCAATCGTAGTTAGGATTCATTGCTGTCGTTTTCATCGCCTGATAAGCACGTTCGTAGTCGAATCCTTTCACATCTTTCACAATGGCATCCGAAATAGCAGATACGGCATGATAACCAATCATACACCATGTTTCATTTCCATAGAAAGACCATATAGGCAGCATACGTTCCACACTCTGGTCGTAATGCGCCAGCATGGAGTTCACCATATCGGCATTACGTTCCGGGTTAATCAGGTTAAGTAATGGATGGTGTGCCCGGTATGTATCCCATAATGAGAATACAGTATAATTGGTGAACTTTTCGGCCTGATGTATATTCGAGTCATGCCCCCTGTATTTATTATCTGCATCCTGATATATAAAAGGATGTAACGACGCGTGATAAACCGAAGTATAGAATGTCTCCAATTGTTCTTTTGTCCCTTTTACCTTAAACTTACCTAACTCTTTAGCCCAAAGAGTCTCGCCCTTCTTTTTAAGGCTTTCGAAATTTTGCCCTTCCAGCTCTTTCAGGTTGGTATATGCCCCTGATGTTCCGGTAGAAGAGATCGCTACTTTTACCTCAATTTCGGCTCCATTACCAGCTTCAAAATCGAGCCATCCCATGATCTTATTTCCATAGGCAACACGATCACTGCGGAAACGCTTCGTATCATATATTACGGGGTTCCCATCCTGCATGATACCCGAACGGACAAATGGTTTGGAAAAACGGGCTACGAAGTAAACATAACGTTCGGGCCCCCAGCCATTCACAAGTTTAAATCCACAGATAGTAGAATCGTTTTCTATACGGAGTTGCGACCATGCCGTTTTGAACCATTGTACATGGTCCATGTCCAGCATCACAAAGGCACTGTCTGTCTTAGGAAAAGTGAACTTGAATATCCCCGAACGGATACCGGAGGTCATCTCCGCCTTCACATCATAATCCAGCAAGTCGACTCCGTAGTAGTTTGGAGAAGCCCATTCCCTGTCGTGGCTATAACGTGAACGGTAACCCTCATCGGGATTTTCGTGTGTTCCCGGCGTAAACTTCTTTTCCCCTGTGCCCGGAATGAAAAGGAAGTCTCCGAGATCGGGAATCCCCGTTCCGCTCAGATGGGTAAGGCTGAAACCCATAATGGTCATATGATTATATTTATAACCGGAAGCGGCATCATAATAATCTTTATCTGTATCGGGACTTATCTGTATTCCCCCGAAAGGTATCTGCGAGCCGGGATATACATTCCCAAACCCGGATGTACCTACAAAAGGATTTACATAAGCATTGAGGGACAGGTCTGCCGATTCGTCCGCAATCTGAGTTTTTTCCTTACATGACGAGACCAGCAATAAGGCCGAGAGAAGAAGCCCTAAGGGCAATTTACTTTTCATATTATTTTTTTTAACGTGTAGTTTTTATCTTTCGTTATATACTCCAAATTCGGTAATAACCGGAGGTTTACTGAATTCGTCTATTTGTATACGGACTTTATCGGCCCGTACTTTACTAAATCTATGTACTTTTATTATATCATTGTTTTCACCGGATAAAAGGGGCATCCACTTATTATTGTGAAAATACTCAATCCGGTATTTACTAAAGTTACTTTCCCCCCTCTGAGCAATGGTAATTAAATTGAATTCCTGCTCTGTGTTATCCAGAATGATTTCGAGCCAGGGCTTTTTTACTGCCCTGTTAGACTCCCACGCAGAACGGAAACTATCGTCATTGGCAAAATCCATAATATTCATATCATTGCTCCAACTGGCATTTGTCTTCTTATTCTTTGCAATATTCTTAGAAATAACGGGGGCAGGATAAGCCGGCAGTTTAGCGACAGGTCCTTTATTTTTCCATAGTTTTCCTATCTTTCTGAAAGCCTCGACCGCATTAGCATCTATTAGTCCGTCGCGGTTAGGCGCTGCATTCAGGATAAAATTACAATAAACCTCATTCATAGGGATGATATTGTCGTTAACAAGCATTTCAGGCGATTTCACCGGAGTTGTGGGAAAATCAGGTTTCCAGAACCAAGCCGAATTGATGGGCAGGCAGGATAATGCGGGAAGTTTATTGCTCTCTTTCGAAATATGTTGCCCTGCGCCCTGCTCATAGGACTTAATGTCCGTATAATATAAAACCTCTGCCGGATACTTCGCAGCATTCAAATCCATAACAAGGCAATCCGGCTGTAAAGACTTTATCAGGGAATAAATATCTTCAAATGGAACTTCATCATATGAAATACGTGACCAGGGAGCATCCCATCCGTCGATAATCAGCGCCTTTATCTCTCCATAGCTAGTCAATAGCTCGGTCAATTGGGCTTTTATCATATCTATATGCTTCGGCGTAATCCATCCCGGACGGAGTCTATGATGCGTATCGAGAATAGAATAATAAAGCATTACATTTAAGCCCTGTGCACGGAAAGCATCCGCATATTCTTTCACCACATCTCTCCTGAAAGGGCTGTTCATCACACTGTAATCGGTAGTTTTCGTATCCCATATGCAAAATCCGCTATGATGCTTGGTAGTTAAACATCCGTATGTCATATTGGCTTCTTTGGCTGTCTTTGCCCACTGGTTACAATCCAGTTTCGCAGGATTGAATATAGCCGGAGATGCGTCGGGATCAGCCCAATCATCCTCCATAAATGTCGGTATATTGAAATGGATAAACATCCCGAACCTCAGATCTACAAACTCCTGCTGAAGTTGCACCAACGATTTTCCTGCCTGAGCCATAACAGACAATGACAGAGACACCAGGAGAACCAGAGTGTATAATTTCTTCATAATAATACGTTTTTAGATGTCTATCTTGACAATGAATATGGCCTATCTTCTTCGCTGAATATTCTTTTCTTATTAGGAGTAGCAGCCATCTCAAATGTAAGTTCCGCACCGTTCTTTATGTCGTCATATGTGATATATGCCTTTGTATAAGGCTTTCCATTCAGTTTAACCGATTTCACATAACGCATCTTGTCACTTACCTTATCTGCTTTTATCTCCAGATACTTTCCATCGCCCACTTTCACTTTCATGTAAGGAAAATACGGAGCGCCGAACACATATTCATTCGAGCCCGGACAAACAGGATAGAATCCCATAGCCGAGAAGATATACCATGCCGACATCTGCCCGCAATCATCATTTCCGCAAAGTCCGTCGATAGAATTACGATACATGCGGTTCATGATCTCGCGTACCCAATACTGAGTTCTCCATGGTTGTGAAGTCCATGCATACAGGTAAGCGATGTGGTGACTAGGTTCATTACCATGAACATAGTTACCCATAATACCTTCGCGGGTAACATCCTCTGTATCTTCGAAAAATTTGTCAGGCAAATGCATTGTAAACAATGAGTCGAGACGTTGCACAAACTGCTTATCGCCTCCCATCTGTTTTACTAATCCTTTTACATCGTGAGGCACATAGAAAGAATAGTTCCATGAATTGCCTTCAATAAATCCCTGATTGTGGGTATCCAGTAAGTCGAAAGGTGTTTTCCAGCTACCATCACTCATCCTTGCACGAACAAATTCCAGTTCCGGATCAAATACATTGTGATAGTTCAATGCTCTTTTCTTATAAGTATCAGTCATAGACTGATTATTCATTTTCAGAGCAGTATTGTAGATCGTCCAATCATCATACGAATATTCAAGTGTGATGGATGAGCCACTTCCACTTCTGTCGTATGGTACGTATCCCAATTTCTTATATTCGCCCGTTCCATCGTAGTAATCTACGTTCGAGCTACTTACCATTGCTTCCAAAGCTTTCTTCTTGTCTATAGCCAACCCTTTATCTATAGCATCGGCTAATACAGATACGGAATGATAACCTATCATACACCAGTTTTCATTTCCCATGTGCGACCATACAGGCAGTGCCTTGTGTACACTCTGATCGTAATGAGCCAACATAGAGTTTACAATATCCACGCTACGTTCCCTGTTAATAAGGTTGAACAGCGGATGAAGTGCCCTATAGGTATCCCACACTGAGAAAATGGTATAGTTGGTAAATCCTTTCGCCTGATGTATATTATGATCCAGACCTCGGTATTGTCCGTCCACATCCTGATAAACCGACGGATTAATCATAGTATGATAGAGCGAAGTGTAGAACATGGTCTTTTTATCACTGTCTCCCTCAACATCTATTACATTCAACTCCTTCTCCCACTTCGCAGATGCTTCTGCTACGATTTTATCGAAAGATTTACCTTTAGTTTCAGTTTCAAGGTTTTTTAATGCACCCTCTGTACTTACTCCCGACAAAGCAACTTTCATAATAAGCGGAGAGTTATCCGACCCAAATTCGAAATGAGAGACAATTTTACGCCCTGCTATTTCAGGAAAGTTCTTCTGTAGGTTGAACTTACGCCAGAATCCCGTATATTTTGGTTTTTCGCGGTCTACATAGCCATAGTTCTTTATCGGCTTCGACAAAGATATGGCGAAGTAGGTATAATTTTCCCTTGCCCAGCCATTAGTAATGCGGTATCCTGTAATCAGAGTATCGTTTTCTACACGAAGGCTTGCCCACAGCACCTTTCCATCGTAATTATATATTCCATGGGTAAGGTCGAGCAATAACTTTTGTTCTTCGTTTGCGGGATAAGTATATTTATGCACCCCTACTCTTTCGGTAGCAGTCAGTTGCGCTTTTACCTTGTAGTCATCCAATACGACTTCGTAATATCCCGGACGGGAAACTTCCGTATCGTGTGAAAAGTGTGAGCGGTAACCCGAACGGGGTTTATCAGCAACACCCGGGTTAAATTTATATTCGCCGGTAACAGGCACAATAAGTATATCTCCGAGGTCGGAGTGTCCTGTTCCGCTAAGATGTGTATGACTGAATCCGACAATGGTATTATCGTCGTGCTGGTAACCTGCACAATACTTATAGGTATCTTTCTGATATACGCCGTTTATACTATGAGGGATAGTATCCGTATCCGGGCTTAATTGGACAATACCGTGGGGAACACAAGCTCCCGGAAATGTATGTCCCATTTTCACCGTACCTATCATCGGATTGACAAAAGATACTTTTTCCTGTGCGGATACTACGCCGCTCATAAGTAAGTAAGAAAGAGTGAGTGTGCTTAACTTCATTTGTATATGTTGATTATTGTTTTTTCAAAAATTCCTGATATTCGTTCCACATACCTTCAATACTTGATTCTTGCCCAAAAACTGCTTTAATAGCCTTATCGAAACTCCACACATCCAAATCCCTTACAGTAATGTGGAATTTACGGATAGCATCAGGGTCTTTTGTTGTCAGCCATTGAAGAAAAAAGCCGGTGGTACGGTATCCATCCATCCAGTTGCCACCGGGCTTGCGTGTACTCATATCAAATAAACCGGCCTCAGCCCTTACGGCGTCGGCAATACCTTCTATACATGCCCAAAAAGTCTTATTGTTTCCATAGTTACCAATTCCTTTCGGTTCGAACTGATAGCCATGGGTCAATTCGTGATAAAGAACTCCACGAGTCTCGAAATCAAGTTTATAGAGAGATTCCTTTGCTGACTTTTCGATATGTTGAGTGCTATATACTATATTTATATTCGGAGAACTTCCGCCTTTTGCTGAAACTCCATTATAATCTTTCAATGTATAATCTATCTCTTGTACATCTACCATCGGGTCACCTGCAGTGTAATATAAAATCTCAGCCACCTTCTGAGTATGATATTTCACATATTCATCGGGATTCTGTACCAAATCGTGATAGATTTTACTGCCCCCGGTATCCGGATTCAACGATTCGAATACCACTTTCGGATATTTGAAGTTTTCCCATCCGGCTTTCATATTTTTATCGGATAAGATAACGTCAGCAATAATTACGTTTTCTTTACCCGAAGTACTGGCTTCAAGCATATATTCTTTGTATATAGCAGGCTTTTTTACTACACAAAGAATTTCCTGAAAGCGGGAGCAGAATTTCTGATCCTTCTGTTCGTCAACAACAGTCCATTTCTTTCCGTCATTGGAACCTTTCAAGACCCAGTTGGCAGGGTCGTGGGCTGGTGTCTCTCCCGAAGAATATATTTTGTAGCTCAATACGGGAGTGCTGTATGAGACTTGAAATGTCAATTTATTTTTACCCGGCGTACCTGTGTAATAGGTAGTGGGGTTGTTATCTGTAAGCTGCGGATAGTCAGCCTTTATCTCCTGACCTTGGCAAGTCAGGGTTGATATAGCAAAAGCCAGAAATAGAACTCTTTTCATTATGTTTTCGTTATAGGGGTTAGATTTGATGCAAGTATAATTATTATAGGAAAAAGGTTAATTATCCTGTTCGGCAATAAAGGTATCCTGAATACTTAAATAGGCATGTAGTGTGTTTCTCCTCTATATTATGTTGATAATTACATAGAATCGGGCTGTATATACTTTTGCTATATAAGCTAAAAGCAGATTCTGGACGCGCCATATGCTTTGATTGGTTATGATTACTTATTATTAATTCATGATCCGAAATATTCATTATAATATTTCCCACAGATAATAATAAATATTTGATGTTTCTCCTTTTTAATTAGCGGATACTCACAAAAGGTGAGTATCCGCATAAAGAATATTTTCCGGTCTTATTCATAAAGTAATGCAAAGTAGAAAAAGCGCCTTAGCACATTACAGTAAAAGACCGTAAGTAGTTATTTTAATTCCATCCCGGATTCTGGTGCCCTTGCAAAGACGGATTCGCTTGCATTTCACTCAACGGGATCGGCCATAATAAAGCATGTACAGGAATAGCACCTACTTTAATACTACCATCAGGCTTGTTCTGAATTTTAGCAGATTCCAGTGCAACCCATTTTAATTTACCTGATTGCAGCCCATCTGCTTCCGGATATAAACGTGTGCGGCGGATATCGTCCCAAATTCTGAATTCTAATGGGAATTCATGGAAACGTTCAGTTAGAATAGATTGTATCAAAGCATCTCCGGTAGCTGTCTCATTAGGTAGCCCTGCACGTTTGCGTACCTGATTAAGATAGAAACGGGCTTCACCTTCAGCATCACCTTCTTTTCCTGTACGTGCCAGACCTTCAGCTGCAATCAGCAACACTTCGGCATAGCGGAATGTCGGCATATTATAGTCTCCGTCCTTACCTCCGATTAACGATACTTCATCAAACCATGCCCAGTTTCCGACATTATTCAGCGTTCTGGTTACCACATTACCATCTTTATCTGTCCAGCTATAATCTCTGAAGAAGAATTGTTTTTCATGCCCACGGATATCATCAGCATGATAGCTATTAATTAACATGTCGCAAGGCAGGTATGCATTATACAAAACGTCACCTCCCGGTTTGAAAACTCCCCATTGGAAAGCATCTGCACCAATTGAACGGCAAGCATAAGAGTTACCTACATTGTAGCTGGTCTGGTTGTACTCTTTAGCAAATATAATTTCTTTAGATGTTTTTGTCGTTTTAATAACATTAAATGCAGAGTTAAGATCGTCGCTGCTACCATTAGCCTGTTCGAGGATGTGCTGGCCTCCTTTAACTACATTCATTGCCATATTGGCGGCTTTGGTATAGTATTCATTTCCTCCATTGAGAGGAGCTCCCGCCCATTGCAGATAGACCTGAGCTAAAAGAGTTTGCGCCATTGCCTTAGTTACATAACAACCATTATCATAGAATGCCTTGTTTGGCAACGCATCTCCTTCAATAATACTAAGCAAGTCCGCTTCTATATTTTTATACACTTGCTCTGCAGGAACACGTTCTTTGTATATACCTTCCAGAGATAGATATGGTTGGTCTACATACGGAACATCTCCAAATTCTTTTACCAGATAATAATAGCCGTATGCACGGAAAAATTTACCTTGCGCAGTAAAATTATTTATTTTGTCGCCGGTCAATACACCAGTCATTGCGGGAATATTGGCGATAACAAAGTTTGCACGGGAAATACCTTTATAAAACTCGTGCCATAGTTTCAATGCGGTAGCATCGAATGACTCTATATTAAAGTTCGAGCCTTCAGATGCATTGGTAAAGGTTCTGTCCTTACGTTTATCTACAAATAATCCGGACATGATCCCGCCCCACATAGTAGCTTTTGGAGTCCAACCTCCATCCACATCCGTGTTATTCAAATACGGAACACCTCCGAAATAAAGAGCATTCACTGCTGACTGAGCATCAGCTTCAGTCTTCCAAAATTGTCCGGCAGTTTTTTCATCCTGCGGTTTTTCTTCCAGAAAACTATCGCATGAAGTCATCAAGAGAGACAATACGATCATGCAAAAGACGGATAGATATATTTTATGTAATTTCATATGACTTTTATTTTTATGATTTTACTACAATAAATTAGAATGTTACATTAACACCGAACGTAAATGTTCTTGGACGCGGATAAGTAAAGAACTGACGATTAGTACCCCACTTGTTATCACCCAGACGAGACGAGTTATCCGGATCATATCCCAAATAATCAGATGAAGTGATAAGAAAAGCATTATTCACACTGCCATATAAGCGTAATCCCGAAAGTCCAATTTTTCTAACCATATCAGGTCTGAATGTATAACCAAGCTGGATCAGGTTAGCGCGCAGGTAAGATCCGTCTGCAACCCATGTATCATCAGCATTAGCGTTGCTACCCTGTCCAAAGTTGGCCAAACGTATAGCTTGCGCTGTACCATTAGGGTTCAGTGTAGGATGCCATGCTTCCTGATAAAGACGATCGATACCATTTGTAAGGAAACGTCCTTCAGTTGAATGGAAATATTCTTGCATAACATCTGCTCCCAATGAAAATTGTAGATCGAGAGTCAAATCAAAATTCTTATAATTGAACGTATTAATAAAAGAGCCCATCCAGTCAGGCAATCCATTACCTATAATTTCGCGTTGCTTATATGTAACCTTTTCACCGATAGTTGACGGTATATTCATTGTATTGGCATCCCAGTTGGCAGGATTGCCATCATATATACCGGCACGTTTATATCCGTAGAACGTAGAAAGTTCTTCTCCTTCGCGAATTAATATATCATAGCCAACAAAACCATCGAGAGTAATCTGACGCTTGCCGGTAACCGGATCTACAGACGAACTCTCATCCAGTTTTTCGACACGGTTTTTATTAAAGCTTAAGTTGGCAGTAGAAGTCCATTGGAAATCACGATTATCAAAAATATGCGCAGTAAGTAATAAGTCCAGTCCACGGTTAGAAACTTCGCCTACATTGTATTTTACAGATGTAAAACCGGTCGAACGAGGAAGAGGGCGATCAAGTAATAAGTCAGTTGTATATTTATAATAATATGAAGCCTCAAAATTGATCCGGTTATTGAATAAACCAAGGTCAACACCTATATCAAACTGATTTGTTTTTTCCCATTTCAGATCCGGATTAGGCATTCTATCCAGATACGAAACTATTTTCAATCCGTTGCCAATAATAGTATTCGATTGGCTTACAGTAGCTAGTGACGCATATGTTCCGATTTCAGAGTTACCTGTTACCCCAAAAGATGCATGTGGCTTTAATTTACTAATAACAGGATTGTCTTTCAAGAAGTTTTCATTAGAAGCCATCCATCCCAAACCGATTGAAGGAAAGAAGGCGTACTTGTTATTCTTCCCAAATTTAGACGAACCATCGTAACGGCCGGTAACAGTCGCCATATACTTTTCGTCAAAATTATATACTCCACGTACGAAATAAGAGTTCATTGACCATCTGTCATGATCATTGCTTACTGCCGGGCGGTCTTCGCCTTTTCCCAGATTGTAGTAACCATAAAAATCATCAATGAATTTGCTGCCTGAAGCACTGAAATATGTATAATCACGTTCTTGCCAAGACATACCCGCCATAGCATTAACATAATGCTTGCCAAGTGCCTTTTTGTAAGTCAGGTATGTTTCTTCCTGCCAATACAAAGTACTTGAAGTATTTTCAGAAGCTGAACCCGTCGAAGATTGATTAATCATCGGACGCGGAGTAAACGGAGTATAATTGCGATTACGGTTGCTTTGATAATCGATACCGAACTGTGTTTTTAGGTCCAGATCTTTTGTTATATGGAAAGTCAAAGCGGCGTTACCGAAAATCTGTGTTTTATATTGCATCGCTTCCATCCGCTTAAGTAATTCCACCGGATTACCTACACCTTCAGGACCAAATCCTTGTTTCGAACTATTTGGATTATCTTTATTTGTAGGAATAGATGTTGTTTTGATGTCATTCGTTTGAGAATACACACCGTCTAATTCAACAGGTAGAAACGGTAATTGCTCTATCATGGTACGCAATGCACCTTGTCCGTATGGATTATCGGAAGTTCTGTTTCCCCATGTATGGTTTACCAATAAATTGATACCAGTAGACAACCAACTGGTTGGTTTGTCATCATAAGCCAATTTAGCATTCAGACGTTTAAAATAAGAATTATGCAGGATACCTTGTTGGTCGGTATAGTTTATAAATGCTCCTACCGACGATTTTTCATCGCCCCGTTGGATACTAAGTTGATGATTGTGGGAAAGAGCGGTTCTGCTGGCTTCTTTTTGCCAATCTGTATTGTAGATAGGTGTTCCATCGGAGTTAAACAAACGAGGGTCTGTGAATATTTGCGACAAATCTGTCGTAAAATTCTTTCCTTGCCAAGCATTGGCATTTTCCAGACCTTGTTTAAATGCAGACATCCATTCGTAAGAATCCATAACATCCATATACCTTGCCATTGTACTAACAGAGACAGATCCATCGTAAGAAATACGGGCCTGTTTTCCTGTATTACCACCACGCTTGGTTGTTACCAATATAACACCGTTAGCTCCGCGAGCACCATAGATTGCCGCAGATGAAGCATCTTTCAGTACTTCAATAGATTCAATGTCATTCGGATTGAGGAATTGGAAATTTGACATAACCACACCATCAACCACATATAAGGGACTTGCCGAAGCATTGATTGTAGAGATACCACGGATAATAACGCGCATCTCGCCGCCAGGCTGTCCTGTATTGGAGAAGATATTTACACCGGCAGCTTTACCTTTAAGCCCTTCAAGAGCATTGAAAGACTGGTTTTTGATAATATCACTACCTTTAGCTGTAGCAATAGAACCTGTTACATCCGATTTACGCATCGTACCATACCCAACAACAACTACTTCATCCAATAGTTTAGCATCTTCAACCAACACTACATTGAGGGTAGTCTGTCCTTTCAATGCTATTTCCTGAGAAAGGAATCCTACAAGAGAAAATACAAGAGTTTGATTTCCGTCGGGAGTCCTAACAGAAAATCCCCCGTCTACATCAGTAATCGCACCGATTGTAGTTCCTTTCACTACAACACTTACACCGATCAGAGGTTCTCCATTTTGGTCTTTAACTGTACCTCTTACCGTAGTGCTATTTTGCGTAATATTATTAGTATCTTTTACGTCATTTGCAGAGTCCGAAGCAAATGAATATTGCACGAATACAAACATGAGTAGCAAAAAAAGTATCCGCCTACCATAGCTTTTGTAGTCGCATGTTGAAATTTTATCTACAAATTTTCTCATAATATAATTTTAATTAAGTTAACTGGGAATAAATACACACATTACTTAAATGAGATGAAAAACACCTCGGGTCTGAGCATCATAAATAAAGGATTAGCAGGTTCTTCATAAATAAAGATTTTAAAGGTTAATAATCAAATATATTCACCATGTATCAACACATGGTTTTCAGAAGGCTTTCAGAAAATTTAGACACAAAAAAACCTTATTCCAGAAGGTTTTTAACTTTCTGAAATAAGGTCAATGATTCTTTAACGTATAAAAAGACAGAACAAATGGATACTTTAAGTACCTGTCCTGCTAAGATTAGACTATTTTTTATTAAATTATGTCTCTCTCTCTCTCTCTCTCTCTCTCTCTCTCTCTCTCTCTCTCTCTAGCAAAATACAACTAACCTCCAAATTTTCAAGCGAAAAAATGCAGTTAATCATTCCTGTATTTTGTAGTACATTGAACATATATACTGTTTGTTTTATAGAAAACATATAATGTTATTTATTCAATATCTATATTGCCTTTCACTTATTGGTGTCAGAGCAATCATACAGCAATGTTAATTAATATAAAAACAGAAGGGACTATCCTATTCGTCCAAATAAGTATTCCAGCTGGCCATTGGCGATCCTGTATACTTATTTGGTATATTAAGATACTGAAGCATAATGAGGCTGAAATAGCCCTTAATTACTTGCGTAGCCGGTATTCTTTAGGTGTCATGTTGTACTTTTTCAGGAATTCGCGATAGAAGTATGACTTATTGTTAATACCTACCTTATACATGATTTCCTGAATGGTGAGGTTGGTTGTAATAAGCAGTTTGGCAACTTGTGTAAACCTGTAATCTTTAATGAAATCGTTAGGGGAAAGTGTTGTTATTTTCTTGAATTTACGATAAAGGCTACGAGTGCTCATATTCAACTTTTCGGCGATGAATTCGGGCCGTAGGTTCTCTTCTTCCATATTATCCGATATAATATCTATAACAGAATCCATGAAAGCTTTATCTTCCTGATGGATCAATTGCCCGTCTGAATATTTATAGGCACTCTCGGGTGAATAGAAGTAGTCCTTCAGCTCATCTTTCACCACCAATAAACGGTTTATGACCGAACGAAGTACAAGTGACGAAAAAGGTTTCGTCAGATAAGCGTCGGCCCCTATATCGAGACCCTCTGCCTGCTCTTTCTCACTGATTTTAGCGGATACAATTACAAGTGGTATATGTTTTGTAAATTTATCGTTCTTGAGGTTATTTATAAACTCCAGACCGTTCATACCCGGCATCATAATATCGGTGATAATAAGGGAAGGGGTCTCTGATTCTATAATTTTGAGAGCTTCGGGAACATTATAGGCGCTTCTGATATGATAACTTTCGGATAAAATATCCGAGATGAGCCACACTATATCCTTATTGTCATCAACAATCAGGATTGTCTGCTTCTCTCCTGCAGATTGTCTAAATGAATCGGTATCCATTGGCAGACTATTCTCTTCATCAGCCAAACGTTCTTCCGCTGTTACCTGAAGGACGGGCAACACGACGATAAATTCAGCAAATTTGCCGACTTCACTCCTGACCGAAATATGTCCACCAAGAGACTCTACTATATCATGGCAAATGGATAACCCCAATCCATGCCGTGATGTCATCAACGGATAAGAGTTGTTTGCCTCGGTATTCTCGAGCACACCGTAACGATCGAATATGGATGGTATGTTCGACTCTTCTATACCCTGTCCTGTATTGTAGACACTAAGTACGAGCTGGTCGTTATCTATCCCGGCAGATATTTTCACCTCGCCTTTTTCTGTAGTATATTTAAAAGCATTGGATACCAGATTTACCAGGACCCGGTTGAATCCGAATATATTCGTATTCCAATATAAATCGTCAGGAATTGAGACTTCAAACATTATACTATTTTCTTCTGCAATAGGAATGAACCAGTCCATTTGCCTTCTTACCAAATCCGAAACCAAAGCCTCTTCGACGTAGCTAAAGTCCAACTTGCCTTCTTCCATTTTCCTGAAATCGAGAATCTCCTGTATCAATCCGCTCAGGTTGGCGACATTATCACGTAATATACCTGTATATTTACGAATATTTTTATCTACTTCGGCCGACTTTTCAATATAGTCCGTTACTCCTTTTATCACTGTCAGAGGAGTACAAAACTCATGGGTAACATTCGTAAAGAAATTCAGCTTCGCTTCCAGTAGCTTTTCTTTCTGTTCTTCGTTTATCTTCTGTGCAATCTGGATTTGTTTATCCATTATTCGCTTACGGATAAGATATATAATATAAGAACAGATAAGGACGAATGCGACTACATATGCCAGATAAGCCCAACTGGTCAGATACCATGGCGGCAGCTTCCTTATTTTCAAAGAATAGTACTTTTCTTCCGAGTCGAGCACATCATTTTTATATTTCACTTTCAGCACATATTCGCCATGTGGCAGATTAGTGAATGTAACTTCGTTTGTTTTCTGAAGTTCGGTCCATGTTGTATTATAGTTTTCAAGCAGGTACGAGTATTCATAATTTTCGCCATTTATATAATCCGTTGCAACAAACGAAATGGTAAAAGAAGAGATATTAGCCCCGATCTCCAGGTATCCGTCTTTTTTGTTTGTATAATCGTAAAGCGACCGGCTTTCGCCTGCTATCTGTAAGTCGAAGAAGTAGAGGTCGGGTTTATAATTGTTTTGCAGATTTACCTCCTTAGGTTCTACCCATGTAAGTCCGTTTATTCCGCCAAAGAAGAGCCGGCCGGTTTGGGGGCATTTCCAATAAGCATCGTCGGAAAACTCTGTCACCTTAAGATCGGGATATGAATAATTATGAAAAAAGTCGTTGTGCGGATTATATTTTATAAGACCTTTATTTGAGCTCAACCAGATACACCCGTCAGCATCTTCGAGTATTCCATGAATCATATCGTTAATCATGCCATTTCTCCGGTCAAACTGTTTAATTACAGTATTACCATCCTTTAAAAATTGGATACGGGTCATCCCTGAACTGGCACCAATATAAAAGGTAGAGTCTTTGCTCTGGTAAACACACAATACATCTCCGATAGCTGTATTTTCTGCATTTTTCATCTGAATGAAATCATACTGTTTACTTTTTATATTATAACGTGCCACACCGTAACCTCCACGGCTTCCGATAAATAGAGTAGATGCTCCGTCGTAAAACATAGAATGAAATTCAACACAAGTCTTATCTCCCTTTTTCAGAATGTATTCATTTACCGATTTGACTGAGAGACGGGAGTTTTCATCCTTAATGATAACTTCGAGCAAACCATTACCGGCCGTCGCCATCCATAGAGTAGAATCATTCACTTCACAGATCGAATGTACTTTCCCTATTGTACTTCCATCCTTTTCCGATAAAGATTTTACCGTGTTATCCTTATATGAATAATAGGAGAAACCCGGCCCTTCGGTCCCTATCCAGAGTATATTCCGGTATTTACTTCTCAAGAAACAAAATACAAGATTGCTCGATAGCCCATTGGCTGTTGTATAATTTACAAACTGGGACTGAGACACTTCACGCTGATTGTGTTCATCGTAATTTTTGATTCGCATTATACCATCACCTTTTGTACCCACCCACAGGTTCTGTGATTCGTCAGCATAAATAGATCTGACCGGCTTTTGAGTACCTGAAAAAAAGTTGTCGAATATAATATTTCCGAACAGATCATGTCCCTGATAATACATTTGCACCCCCCTCCCATCAGTACCAATCCAAAGCACATCCTGTTTTTTATCTTGCAGCAAACAGAAAACCCTTATCCCGAGGTAAACGGTTTCAGGTTGATAATCATTCTCTACATCCAGCCTTATCAACCCATTATCGTTGAAGGAGACAAACAAATCGGATTTGAAAGAAACCACACGGGATATCCCTCCATATTTTCCTATCAGCGCCGATAGGTCTGTGATCAATATCCTCTTATTATCTGAGAGATCATACAGATAGAGTTTTCTTTCGGCACTTATATAATAAATCTTGTTATCTTCATAGTAAGCATTTATTATGCTTTTATCGTGTAGTAATGATTCGTTTATCTGCAATCTGATATCATTATTTTTCGAATCTCCGGCAATTTCTATATTTTTCAATTTTCCATCAGCAGTAATCATATAGAGTTCGTCATCACCACCAACAAACAGCGCCTTCACATTATCCATATCAGCCCCCGGCAAATGAATATCTGTAAAATTCTTATTCTCCTTGTTATAATGGGATATATAGTTCTTTTTACTTATAACCCAGGTATTTCCTTTCTTATCCGCAGCCAGAAGTTTGGCCTCCGGCAATTCGGGATATGATTCTATAACTTTTCTTTCTTTCAACGAGAACTTATTCAGTCCTAGAAATGTAGATATCCACAGGTTTCCTTCGTCTGCTTGTGTGATATTGTGGATAATATTGCTGCATAAGGAAAACTCATTATCGAATTCGGATCTGTAGACAAAGGTGTTTTTTCCGTTATACAGATTCAATCCATCGTATGTACCGAACCACATATAGCCATCTTTGTCCTGATACATACAAAGAATCGCATTGTTCGACAAATCGAGTTTATCGGCCCTATGTAATGTATATGACGCATAGGACAGGAAGATATTGGTCAGAAAAAAGACAACCAATAAATAAGACTTCCTGAAATTCCTGTTATTTTTTCTATTATTAAATTGAAAAAGCAGATCATTCATAGCCATGGATTGATAAAAAGGGATATTCTTTTTACAAAAATACAATTAACATTCGGATAAAATAAATAAACGTCATATAATGCAATTATATTTGATTTTTTGTTCCTTATGTCTCATTTGTATTGCATATCTAAATTCAACATGCTCATATATCCAAACTTAATAAAATATCCTATCAATTATTCATATTTCTTTAAGCAGTATATATTTCCTTTGTCAATATAAAAGAAAGACAAGGATAAATTATCATAAAATATTCTATAAAAGAAACGGTATCTGTTTTCAGATAAATAAAACAATTATGTTTCACAGCCAAAATAATGCAGCAAACAACCAAACTTTTTCTCCTGAACATTTGGGAGTTAGCATTATTTTACTAGAGAGAGAGAGAGAGAGAGAGAGAGAGAGAGAGAGAGAGAGAGAGAGAGAGAGAGAGAGAGAGCATAAACCAAAACTAACCAAACCTTGCAGAACACGTACATGCACAACGCGCATTTACGCATCAAGTAAGAATAAAATCCGAAAAAAACAAAAATCCTGTAATTTTTATTCCCAAAAGATTACAGAGGCCAATGCTGTGCCTTTTCTCCTGCCATATATGTATTATTTGTCTTCACTATCTGACGGATTGTTTGAGAAAACGGGCTGCAGAATCTTTTATAGGCAGGGAAAAGGCATGGCTTTTCAGGTTTACCACAAAACAAACATACAAAATTATAAAACCTATGAGAAAGAATTTAATTTATGGCTTTATGTGCTTTTGCTTTGCAGCACCTGCATCTATGACAGCCCAGGTAACCATCGGCAGCAGCGAGACTCCCAATCCGGGGGCGCTACTCGACCTTAGAGAAGATATTTCATCAAATACAGTGACAGCTAAAAAAGGACTGGCACTGCCCCGGGTGATGCTCACAGACCTAAAAAACCTGTATCCGATGTTTGAAGCTGACGGTAGCGAATATAAACTCAAAGGGCAGCAATATTCAAAGGCAGACCAAGATGCCATACATACCGGATTAGTCGTGTATCATATAGACAATTGCAGCCTCTATGGAAACGGGGCATATGTATGGGATGGTGAGCAATGGAGACCTCTGAAAGCAAACGCCACTCTGGCCGGGCTGAATTTCAATCAGGATTACTTTGATCTACCCAGTGGAAAAGATGCCCGCGGAATGACATCTCAGGATTTGGAAATAGCCTGGCAGAAAGATCCGGGCCCTAGCTGGACTCTGGAAACTGTCAGCGGACTCGATGCCATCCCGTTTACAGGCAACCCTTTGTCACCGTCTACATTAGTAAGTTCACCCGCCACAATGGAACTGCTACCCGATGCCATGACCGATACGGAAGTTACCGCTACCAATCCCTGGAAAAGCAAGGAAAGCAGGCTCGCGTTCACTTATGCCGAATGCGGGAATGACAGATATGTCACTCTTAACCAGACCAATTACGCACTGAAGGTAAACGACTCTTTTGACAACAGCTTTCTCTATAACCCCGGATATACAGGAACTTTCCCGGTACAAGGTAATGCGACCTGGAAAAATACGCTGTTCAGCACATCATCTATGTCGAGTGTCAGCCCCTCCACCGGCGGAGAAACCCTCAAAGACGGTACCACCGCCAGTATAGATGTAGCCTATGTAGTAGGTAATTCCGGCATACGCTACGACACATCCGATATCACATTCAGTGATACGCAGGCACCCAAGCGGTTCGATGATATATTGGTCCGCATCATGAACTGCAACACCAACATGTACGACCCGCCTATGGAAGACTGGGCCAGAGTAGCAGGCTTCAGTGAAGCCGACATAGCAGAGGTAAAAGCCGACGCTACAGGCAATACCTCTAAAGGGCCTACCGCAAATGGTACGATGCTTCACCGCGATCAAAGCGGAAACCTATTCCTATCAGGACGCTTTGGCTACGAAGATGCCCCGCTGAACACAGTGGAGCGGCGATGGATGCTCAACAACCTGGCAGCAACCGACTATGCTGTGGGAAATCCACACTTACACGGACGACAGCTGATGCAAGGCGATGGAGTAAATTCGGTTTATAATACAGCTTATTATCATTATCCGGAGAGAAAATTATCAACTTATACAAATAATCCCCGCCTAGGCTTATTATACACTTGGGATGCGGCTACCGGAGGAAAAGGAGGGAAGAACGGGAATACGCTTATTAAGGACGCTGAGGATGTGAATCAGAATCCGGACAGAGTACAAGGCATATGCCCTAATGGCTGGCACCTCCCCAGTGACTGGGAATGGACGGAACTGGAAATAGAATACAACGTCAACACCAGTAAATACAGTTCTTTACCTGATGCTAACGGGACTATTACCATTGGTGTGGGAGGGCATGAGCGAGGTACTACCCATGGCTGGGCGATGATAGATCCTTGCCCTTCTCCGGGCCAGACGCTGCCTCCTAACGGACAAAGTAACATTATCAGTAATGATCCTTCAATAGCCCCGGGCATGAATATTTTGCTCGCCGGTATGGTGTACAACTCTGCATCTAATTTTTATGGAGAAAACGTTTATATTTGGACGGCCAGCGCAACGAATAATAGTTCCTCTGCTGTGTCACGCGGGTTTTATTATTATATGGGTGGAACAGACCGCCGGTACCCAGCCCGGTCTGGTCAATATTCTGTCCGGTGCAAGAAAGACTGATTTAGCTGGTACCTATAATAGCCGTGGGAATTTATTCCTGCGGTTTTTTATTTTAGTATATGGACTGTTATTATACTGATAATAATACGCTAAAACGCCTTCTCATCCCCTTTGAAGACATTGGCAACGGTGAGGTAGATTATCTTCAGATCGAGGAAGAAAGTCCAGTGTTCGAGATACCATACATCTCTTTTTACACGTTCTTCCATTTCCTCTACGGTTTTGGTCTCTCCTCTGCATCCGGTTACCTGTGCCCAACCTGTGATACCCGGCTTCACCAGATGGCGGACCATGAATTTATCTATAAGAGAGCTATAGAGGTCGGTATGTTGAAGCATGTGCGGGCGAGGTCCGACAACAGACATATCATTCTTAAATACATTGATAAACTGAGGTAGTTCGTCAATACTTGTTTTTCTCATAAAGGCACCCACTTTGGTTATACGTGGATCTCCTGCTGTGGCTTGCTTTTTGTTCGCCTCTTCATTCAACCGCATCGACCGGAACTTATAACAGTAGAATTCTTCACCTTTGATTCCTGTTCTTTTTTGTTTAAAGAATACAGGCCCGGGGGAAGACCATTTTATGATGGCTCCGAAGATGATATATACAAATGGGAAAATAAGGGTCAGTACGAGACCTGAGAAAATAAGGTCGAATGTCCGCTTAATAAATCTGTTTGTAAAATGCTGTAAAGGCTCATATCTAAGGCTCAATACAGGAGTAGATTCTATAAAATGTAAAGAAAATCGCCTCCTCATATATTTATGAAACTCAGGTATAAGATGGAACCGGATCATATTTTTTTCACAGAATCTTACTAAATCATAGATCAACTCGTCCTGATTCCCTGACAGGGTACAGAACATTTCATCTACTTTTACACCCTGAACATACTCTTCTATATCAGAAATTTTTCCAAGGTAATTAGGTAATACATCTTTCTTTGAAGTATCATTATCGAAGAATCCTAAAATTTTATAACCGAACTCACTGAAAATAAGCGACTCGTATGTCTTTATAGCACTACCTCCGGCTCCTATAATAATAACCTGTCTATAGTTATATCCCTTCTTCCGATACGACTTCAGTAAGAGACGGAATAATACATGCCACCCTACAAAAATAGTCCCCATGATAAAAAAGCCTACAATCCACGGGATGATAGGAATACTTATAATATGGAAAATGGAGAATCCTGCCGTCACCAACAATGCATAAAGAGTTATAAATGCTGATGAACGCTGAACTATTTTATCAAGGTATACAACGTTTGATGTAATGTGAAACCGTATAAATGAAGAAGTAAGGAAATAGCACAGGTTAATCAATAGAAATGCTATGATTTTCTCTCTGTAATGCAGGCTTTCGGTTACTACATCGTCTTGGCGAAATATGAAGAACGCCAGTAAAAAAAATATATTAATAAGGAACAAGTCGCCAAAACGAACTATCCAGTCAATCAGGTAACCATATCCTTCTTTTCTATCCGTACTATCCATAGTGTAAATAAAACAGAATGCAAAGATAATATTTAGTTCTCAGATTTTAGCCTATTTACCCCTCTTCTGTATATCATAAATATTATTAAAGCGGATATAATGAAACTTACAGATATAAGCAGTGCATTTTCTTCGAAGCGGAAATTCTCTATCTGGCTGGCTTGTGGCGTATCGTAATACATATGAATGAGTACCACATTTATAGCGTTATGTATTATATGCACAATGACCGGAACCCATATACTTCCGGACCATACGAACAGATAACCGAGTAATGCACCTAATAATACGCGGGGTACAAATCCGTAAAATTGTAAGTGAATGGCACTGAAAATAATCGCAGTGATCCAGATGGCAAGGTGCCGGTTTTTCACAATCTTCAGCATTATCTGTTGTAAGCAGCCTCTGAAAAAGAATTCTTCTGTCAAACCTGCCAGGACCGCAATCACCAAAAGATTAATGATAAGGGATATGATTGTTCTATCTGCGAATACCAGCTTCAATGTTTTCTCCGCCGATTCCTCATATTCCTTCATCCAATCGAAGAATTCCGGCAATATCATCTGCTGGTTGTAGTATCCTATACAGTTTATCACTGGTTGGATAAAAATAATCAGGAGGATTGTACCAAGTAAGAATAATGTATCGATCTGTTTCCTTGTATTTAAGTAATTCTTGATACTGCCCTGGTACAGAAAAGCATAAACCAACGAAGGAATTAAAAACAGAAAGACAGTTTGTATTACCTGGGCGATCTGGATAGCAGGCACTGACTGTAACGGATTATCGGCAGGCACCATCAAAAGAATAACCAGGGTAGCCATAATCAATCCTGAAAAAGAAAGGAAACAGAAGAAGAAAAACTGTGACCAGCCTCCCATATTATATAATATACCTTTGTTATCCATAGCCATCGCTTTTTATTTTTGATTAATGCGGAGCACAGTTACGCCTGTACAATTCTTTGAAGTCTGGCAATACTCCAGAAGTGTTTTTTGCTCAATAATCACCTGTTTAGCCTTGCTCGATGCATGAATGAAATGTAACTTCTCTTTTTGCCAATAAGCAATTCCTACATGAGAATAATCCAAACCCGCTATTGATGTGGCAAATACAATTATATCCCCGGTTTTTATTTTTTGCCCATTATTATAGATTCCAGCTGTCGGCAGTACTTCATAAGCATTTCTCTTAGAAATGTCCTTCTCTATTTTATCCAGCTTATCAATGTTTTGTGCGTTGTTTTTGAGATGCTTATATAATTGAGGGTGTATTGTCATAAAGTTGATATCCTTTTTAACCTTCTCCCCTCCGATTTCTGAACTGATATTTTTCAGCATCCCATGTTTTTCATTTTCATATATCCAATCACTCGTATAATGCAGGCGCGATGTGTAGCCGGCAACCTCACCGTCCCGATAACGCATTGTTATTAGTGTTTGCAGATAATGGTTGTAAGAAAAATCACCGGATTTGATAACCTGTGACAACGCAATACAGTTTTCGACAAAAGTAGTACAATCAAATTCTCTCAGGTTAATAACCATTCGCTCCGCATCCGATATCTCTAGTGTGGACGCAACATATGGTTTTCCCAGAAAATATTTGGCGGTATTGATCAATATTTCTTCAAAAGGCCTGTCTCTCTGCTTTTCAAACTGCTTTATATAGGTTTCGTAGATACGCACATCGGACGGAGTGGAGATTATATCTCCTCCTTTAGCTACATTCGACAGAGCCAGCAATGAGAGTATGAGTATAACTAATCTTACAGGTTTCATATTTAAAGCACAAAGATAGTTAATAATATAATTACCAAAGCAATAGATATACCTGACATCTTAACTCAGTCCTACAATCTTACCATCTACGATATCAATATATTCAGCCTGAGGGACAGCAGGTAAACCCGGCATGCGCATAATACTTCCGGCAATAGCTACTATAAACTCAGCTCCATTGTTAATTACAATATCATTCACAGTAAGAGTAAAACCTGTGGGTGTACCATAAGCATGAGCATTGTCTGAAAAAGAGTATTGGGTTTTAGCAATACAGACTGGGTAATGATTAATCCCCTGCTTCTCTATCAGAGCCAGCTTTTTGCGGGCTTTATCTCCAATTCTGACCGATGCCGCCCCATATATCGATTTGGCGATCTTGTTTATTTTCTCTTCTATAGAATCACTATCTTTATATGTAAAGCTAAGATCCTGGGATGGTCTGTTCTCTACTTGTCTGACTACCTCTTCTGCAAATTCAATTGCTCCTTCTCCTCCCTTTGTAAAAGAATCGTTCAAGGCAAAACTTACCCCCAATTGATGACAGTGATCTTTTATCAATTCTATTTCTTCTTCGGAATCGAATCCATACCGGTTTAGAGCAACCATAACGCTTTGTCCGAACGATTTCATGTTCGCGATATGCTTGTCAAGGTTAGCGAACCCTTTTATCAGCCCTTCCCTATTCCTCTCCTTGATGCTTTCAATCGGTACATCTCCATGCATTTTCAGAGCTTGAGTTGTGGCTACAATAATGGTGAGCTTGGGTGATATCTGCCCCTTTCTGCATTTGATATTGAAGAATTTCTCTGCACCAAGATCTGCACCAAATCCGGCTTCGGTGATTACATAGTCGGCATGGCTCATAGCCATCTTTGTCGCTATCAACGAATTGCATCCGTGAGCGATGTTGGCAAACGGCCCTCCGTGTATGATGGCAGGAGATTGCTCTGTGGTTTGTACCAGATTCGGGTTTATCGCATCCTTTAGCAGTACGGTAATGGCACCGGCTACACCAAGATCTTTTACAGTGAACACATTCCCGTTAGCAAAATAACCAAGTATAATATTTCCAATGCGCCTTTTAAGATCTTCTATATCAGAAGACAGGCAAAGGATTGCCATAATCTCTGATGCGGGAGTAATCTCGAATCCCGTTTCGGCCGGAACCCCATTTTCTGAACCGTTTAGTCCCGATACAATATATCTGAGGTTTCTGTCATTTACATCGAGCACCCTTTTCCATACTACCTCTTTGAGATAATTATCTGTACCCCTGTTCCGGTAAAGATAGTTGTCGAGCAGAGCTGTAATCATATTATGCGCAGATGTTATGGCATGAAAATCTCCGGTAAAGTGGAGATTGATGTCTTCCATCGGTAGTACTTGGGCGTAACCACCTCCGGCAGCTCCGCCTTTCATCCCGAAGCATGGCCCGAGAGAAGGCTCGCGAAGTGCTACTATTGTTTTAGCTCCGATCTTATTCAGACCTAAAGCTAAGCCGATAGATGTGGTAGTTTTACCTATCCCGGCCTTTGTGGGTGTGATGGCTGTTACAAGAATAAGATTGCTCTTCTTCATTCTCTGGTCGTCAATGAAGGAGGCAGGGATTTTTGCTATATGTTTACCATACTGATGCAGTTCTTCGGCATTGATTCCTGCTTTATTTGCTACATCTGAAATCTTATCAAGTTGGATACTTCCGGCTATTTCAATATCTGTTTTCATCCTTTGTTACTGTGTATTTTCTTTTGGGAGCACAAAGATATAAATTTTTATTGTTCAAAGCCGCTTTTAATAACCTTGTAACAGGGTAAACGAAAAATCGGGAATTTTAACTACTGCTCTTATCTACATTTTTTAACTGCCTACAGTTAAAATCTGACAGATCTGACAACTTTTCCCTTATTTTGCACTGCCTATTTTGCATCTGTTAACTCTATATGGTTAAAAAAGTAACAAAGGTAACACAGAAAGCAATTAATAATTAAGAATTCCAATCAGTAGTTAGAGTAATTATTGTAGTATAAAATTGTTCTATTATTTTCTGCTGCACTACGTTGCGCTTAAACGTTCATTTTGGCATTGCCCAAAACGAACCAAAAGGCTAGCGCTCCGTTCCACAGGCGGGGTACCCAATCCGTAAAGCGGAGGTGTAGGGCAAAATACGGTAGTTGCTATACACGACTGATAATCCGGCTATGGATGATTCCGTATTATTTTGCACCACCGAAGCTGCGGTTTTGGGTCGCCAAAGGGATGCAGCCTTGATTTTTTGTTTCGTTTTGCATCAAGGCAAAATGAAAAACAAGCCGATAGGCGCGTTAGATAAAATAGAACATTAAATCTCAACTACTGATTCGCATTAAGAATGAAAAATTAATAATTAGCTTGTCAGTCATCAGTGAACAACTTGTATCTCGTGTCTTGTCTACCCGTATCTCATATAACTTTCAACTTAGTACTTAAAACTTATCCCAATACATCAAAGAACTACAAGCTATCAGCTAAAGGCTAACAGCTACATATATAGATAAACTTTCTGCATAAAAACACATATTTCGTCTGCCCTCACCTTGTAAGAATGATTGTATAGCTATACAAAATAAGGACAGGGATTATCTATTAATCCCTGTCCTATTATTCCTTATTTTCTTGTATCAGTTCTATTATTATTGTAGTCTTTTCAGACGGTACAATAACTGCTGGATTGCTTCCTGATAGTCATCAATAATTGCCTGAGTGAAAGCTTCAGCAAATAATTCTCTTTGCCCTTCTGTATATTTAAAGAAGTCCTCAGCATGTTTTACAATGTTTGTAGGATTCTTTGTTTCAGGAATTACAATATCCAGGTCTCCTTTTACTGCATAAGAAGTTTCTACCAGACGGTCTGTTACATCCAACAGGTCGCCGATAGCCTGATCAAGTGCAATATGCGCTGCATAACTACCTTTGCCGGTTATATGCCAGTGGTGAAGTTTCAAACTGCTATTAAAAGCAAATACTTTACCTAAAAATGTTCCGATTTCTGCATTTACTGATGCAGCTTTCTTTTCTTTTAATGTAGATGTGCTCATAATTATAAAATTTATTTATTTATGTTGTTTCTATATAGACAAAGATAATAATTGCGATTTTCAAATCCAAGTATTAACAATTGAATATGTAAATGTTAATATTGATTCTATCTATAATAGATTTTCAGTCTGACCTGTGCGACATACAATAGATAAACAATAAAGGCATCACTTTTGTTTCAGCGAATCATGATATTTTATAATGGGCCGATACCCATCCGTTCTTTATCATTCCAGATATAAGCGTCTCATTCTCACCACATCTACTTTAAGTTCCTTGGTGAGGAAATTCATTATACTACCGTGGTCCCTCTTTATCTGATTTATGCCCGCCTGCAGAAACATACGCTTTACCGTGAATATTGATTCTGCCCGTGGATACTTTGCTATGAAAGCATCATATTTATCACTCAGATAAATTTTCGACATCAGGTAATCGTCCATCACTGTTGCTTCATCCACACCCAAGGCAAAGAGCACCAGCGCTGTAGCCATACCTGCCCTGTCTTTCCCTGCAGAGCAATGGAAGATGAGAGGAGCACTAAGATTGTTTTGCACTATTGCAAAGAATATACGAAAAGCCCTCACGCATGCCGGGTTGCTTACCAGCAGGCGGTTCATATGTTTCATATGAGAGTCGATATTCGTTTTCAGCATATTAGCCTGAATTCCTTCCGAACTAAGGTTGCCCGGTGTAATGGCTATAGGATAGGTAAAATGAACGGTAGAAGGCAGTTTGTCCGGTGAACGGCGGGCTTCGCTTTGTGCCCTGAAATCTATAACAGAAGTTATTGGTATACTCGAGAGGTATTTCAGATCGTCGGCGGTAAGATTGGATAATTCGTCTGCCCTGAAAAGCTTACCCCATTTTGTATATCGCCCATCCATTGTTCTGAAACCGCCCAGATCGCGGAAATTATATCCTCCGGCCATGGGAAGGTGTCTTTCGGTAAGAATCAATCGTTCGTTACCACAAACCAGTTCAAAATAAACGCGGCTATACGTACTAACACTAAGGAAGAAGCTACCACTGCCATTGCCTGTCAATATGGGCATAGTCCTGTTTATCGTATCCACAGAACTCCCTGCATACAAAGACCAGTTGCCTTTAGCTTCGAGCTTCAGGCTTGCTTCCTTTGAATATTTCTCCCGTATTATTTGAGCTTTCCGAATGGCTTTATCCATTGTTAACAGAGATGTCCTTTCCTGATAATTATTTACCTCTTCTTTTACCATATTGTTAATACATGGCAAATATACGGATTTAGTTGAAATATTTCCTATCATAGAGTTAAATCACATTCAAGTGTAAAAAAAAGGTAAATCTTCGCAAAAAGAATGCATTCTATTGACAAACACATCAGACTAATGTATCTTTGCTATAAGACCTCCGTTGATACGGAGATCAAAACCTTATATAATATCGTTATCTAACATATGTTTTAAAGAGATACTAAAGTAATAAAAGAGGTCGCAGACCTTAAATAAATGATTGCTTGTGACATGAAATTAAAACTATTCGCCTATATTACAGTATTAGCTACCTTTTACAACTGTACCTCTAAGCCTACGGTCACTGCATTGTGCGAAAGAGATGCCAAAGGTAATTATATATTAAAGTGGGAACTGTATCCGGAAACGGATAATGTTCCGGCCGAAATATTCGTTTCGGATAACGATAGTGTGTTCCCGTCCATTCCATCTTTTACTGTAAAATCAAATGACTATATCGCTATAATAAATAATACCTCCGACTCGGTAGAAAAGCGTAAATACTTCCGGATAAAGATTGCAGGAACAATGTCCAACATTATCACAAACCGCTTCTTCGAAATGGACAGCATACAGAACTTCCGCGATATAGGCGGATATGTAACAAATGACAACCGCGTTATCCGTTGGGGCAAAATATTCCGTTCGGGTAGTTTCTTTCGTATGACTCCCCATGATAGTACCGAATTATCCTGCCTGGGAATAAAGACAATAATCGATCTCCGGTCCGAAGATGTGAAAAGGCCCTTTATAGACCGTTTCAAAAGTGCAAATAATGTACGTATCCCCATTTCAGAGAAAGGCTATAGCTCTATTTCACAGAAAGTACTGGAAGGCAAATTCCTTCGTGGCGATGCTGTAATCTATACACAAGATACGTACAAGGATATGATTATCAATTTTGCAGATGATTACGCCCGCTTTTTCGATTATCTCTGCGACGAAAATAATTATCCGATAGCATATAATTGTTACCTCGGTAAAGACCAGAGTGGTCTGGCTACCTATTTTCTCCTGCGCGCACTGGACGTCCCTCTGGATGTAATAGAGGATGACTATATGTGGTCAGGAATAGGGATAGACCGAACCAAACTGGTAAAAGATGCCGATAGTCTCACCGAATCGCGACAGGAAGCACTCACTATGCTTACCAAAACAGACCTTGCGTACCTGAAATACGGAATATCATGCATCAGGGAAATGAGCGGCTCAGTAGATGATTATATGCTTAACCAATTGAAAATTACCCCTGACAAAAAGAAAAAGCTAAAAGAGATATTACTGCATTGACCGGTAAATACCTATTACTCCCGGTCAGTTGGGTTGGTTAGAAAAATCGAAAAAGGTAACAAAGGTAACACAGAAAAGAATTAATAATTAGCTTGTCTTGCTGAGCAAAGCATCCCGTCAGTTAAATAGTGTTAAATATCTATTTTCACGCAGTAATATTTCTTTCCATACTTCTATCAACGAGCCCTCTATCCTGACAATCTGACTTTAACATATATAATAAAGCTTATATTTCTTTTTTGTTGTATCTTTACTATGCATTCTCTTGTGTATAAGAGAATGCGGAAGACTAATATAGAGTATACTGTAGATGCCTTTATTATTTCAAAAAATACAAAACTACTTAAAGGAACCTTTCCCTCATAAACATAAAAAGTGGCAAATTGTTACAATTCCTTCTTTTTGTGTATTTGTAATGATGTCTATATTCAAGCCCAACAGTTTGCCTACCGATCAACGTTCGTTGGAGATCATATTATATATTACATTATCCACAATAGTAGTAACAGCTGTAGTTGCCTATATTTTCCCTCTTATCTTCAGAAAATATTATAATCCTAAAAACTGGACAAAAGGAAAATTCTTATCAGTTCCTATTTCCATTGTGACCATCCTTATGCCTTTACTGATGATTGTTATAAATAACTGGTTTCATCTTAAAGGGATTTCCTCACAATATACTCCCGTAGTACAGTTAATTGTATTGTATCTCATCGGTTATTCAATTGCTTTTTTTCCGACTTTTATAATTTACCACATAGCTATTCGATCCGATCAACGGGAAAATCGCAAAAAGAATAATCCCGTATTCAACAAGTGCGGGATTATTATTACCAGCAAACTGAAAGAAACATTGGAATTAGCCCCGACAGATTTTCTGTATGCAGAAGTTCAGGGAAACTATGTAACAATATATTATCTCACCGAACAGCAAGATATCCAGCATAAAACACTGCGTGTTACCTTGTCGGTAATAATTGATACGTTAAGAGATTATCCTTCAATTATGCGATGCCACAGAGCTTTCCTTATAAATACTTTATATATAAAGGAAATATTCAGGAAACAACAGAACTACGGCATCAGGCTAAACAATACAACTATCGAGATTCCGGTATCAAAACCCTACCTCAAAGAGATACAATCCGCGATTATGTAAGAAGCTTTTAGTTTTTCAAAAAGCTTCATCTACCAAATTTAAACAGTTACTAAGTACTTCCTTTATCTTTATCTTTTCCTCTTCAACCGGATGTACCCAACACAATTGCTGTGAAATAAAATGTGAATCACAATATATCCGTCACAAAAACATTGTATCCATCACAATTACTTGATAATTGTGTCTTTATGACTTTTCTTTGGAGAACTAATCTAAGAACGAGGCATATATAATGAGACAGATCAAGAAGATTCTCTTGCTAATTCTATTATTGGCGAGTATTATCAATTCAATAGCTCAAGTAACAATTGGCTCCGGAGAAGAACCAAGTCCGGGTGCATTACTTGACCTGAAACAAACTGGAACTACCACCAAAGGCTTACTATTGCCAAGGGTATCACTCGAATCATTAAACGGAGATTTAGGAAAGAGCCTTGATGCAAATAAGACTCAAACAGAAACGTTGGATTCACTGACACATGTAGGCCTAACTGTATATAATGTTGCTATCAGTGAGACACCGGTTAACCGACGATGTCCCGGTGTACATGTTTGGGACGGATCTGTATGGGTACCACTGGTTCCCTATCCCGATCCATTGGAAAACAAGATATTACGCAGTGTTAGTAACCGGAATTTCGACTTCCTAGACCCCGACGATCCAACCGGATGGCCCGAAGACAAAGAAGCCGACCGTGCTGCAAACAGCTATGCCCTGGGCTATATTGGTAAATGGGCAGATGACAGGGACAATGAAGAATATAATTATACCCGCTTCTATGTAGGATATAAGAAACGGGATGCTACATACGACATACAACGTAGTTATAACTGTGACACATCTACCCCACCCAATTGGATTACCGAAGACCAGGAAATCAGACATGAGAAAATATTCGACGACGGAGTATGGATGACACAGAACTTGCGGGCGATGAAACAAGTGGATGGAACAACCTTCGTTCTCAATAACAAATCGAATAAAAGTACTACAGTTCATCAATATTTCTACCCCAATAATCAGGTTGCTAATATAGCGAGAGAAGGGGTTCTCTATAATTGGGCGGCCGCTATGAATTTCGGAACAGCAGAAGGGAAGACACCTTTTCCTAATGGAAGTGCGGATGAAGGGGGGGCGAATGCAGATGATGTGAAACTGCAAGGCATCTGCCCGAAGGGCTGGCATTTATCCAATGATCAGGAGTGGACCGATCTGGAAAGAGCAATAATTGCTAATCCGGGCAAGTTCAGTACGGTTACACAAGCCACCGACATCGGTTATGATGGTACAGTGGCGAGGGGAGATAATCATGGAACAGCAATGAAAACAACAGTAGCAATCGCCGGTTATCCATCCCAGGGGCAGTCATTTACTTCCGACAATGGCGGCTTTGAAGTTTTTCTTGCATCATACGGACGCGACGGTACTGTGATGGGATATGGTGGAAATGTAGCTTACTGGTGTGCAAGCGCTTATTTCAACGTGGCTTGGATCAGAGATTTCTCTCGATCAAAAGGTTCAATATCGCGAAGTTCTACCAATACCACCGATATGTACTTTGTACGTTGTAAGAAAGATGAATAAAATACCTATACGTCTGTCTTGTAAAATATAGAATACTCTATTGTCTTTTCAATAGGGTATTTTTTGGGATTTGCCGGTATTATTTAACCTTTCAACGCCGTATCCCTTTCTGCTCCCCAAAATGGCCTTAATAAATAATATTATATTCTGAGTACTTCTCTCGATTGTCTACTTTATTTCATATCTATAAGTGAACACAAACTACCTTTTCAATACTTATTTATCCAAAACTTAGGATTTAATATATTAAATTTTTTAGTTTTGTATATTAACTATTTTTATTTACAATTAATTACCGCAACTATGCACAAGAAGAACCTGATTCTTATTCTATTCCTTGCAGTAGGGATACTAGGCGGAAACGCACAAATAAGAAATCCCTTCAAAAGAAAAAAGAAAGAGGAAAAAAAAGAAGCAGCTGCCCCGGCACCTAAGCCTGCCACACCACCCGGAGCACCCAAGCCATATGGGGAAGTGATAACCAAAGAAGCAAAGACCAATACAGGCTTCTTCAAAGTACATAAGGTAAAGGATAAATTCTACTTTGAACTTCCCGATTCCATTATGGAACGCGATATACTTGTAGTGAACAGAATCTCCAAGGCTCCTGTCAACAGATACAAATCAATGGTTGGCTATCCGGGCGACCAGATAGGGGAAAACGTCATCCGTTTCGAAAAAGCACCTAACAATAAAGTCTTTATTCGCAGTATTTCATATCTAGAGCAGGCAAACGATACACTGGGCATGTACCAGTCGGTAAAGAACTCGAATATACAACCCATTATGGCTACATTTGCCATACAGGCTCTGCACAAAGATTCTGTAAGCAAAACATCTGCCGCCGTCATAGATATAACCGATTTTCTGAATGGCGACAATAATGTTTTCTTCTTCGACACCAACATGAAGAAGTACAGGGGTATTGGAAGCCACTTCGCCGACAGGAGTTATATAGACACCATAAAAGCATATCCTATAAATGTTGAGATCAAAACGGTTAAGACATATGCACAGGTACCACCAATGGGATACCCGCCTCAGGCAGCACATTATTACCCTAACGACCCCATGACATACGAACTTAACAGTTCCCTCGTCTTGCTTCCAAAAGAGCCGATGAAACCGCGCTTGTTCGATCCCCGTGTAGCTTATTTTGCGGTAAGATATACCGACTTCGATTCCAATTCGCAGGGGATAGATTATAAATCGAAAATTACCCGTTGGAGACTGGAACCGAAAGAGGGAGAGTTACAGAAATATGTGAACGGAGAACTGGTAGAACCGAAAAAGCCGATTGTTTTCTACATAGACCCTGCCACACCGAAAAAGTGGGTACCATACCTCATACAAGGTGTCAACGACTGGCAAAAAGCGTTTGAGAAAGCAGGGTTCAAAAATGCGATCATAGGATTGGAAGCGCCTAAAGATTCCACATGGAGCCTCGAGGATGCACGTCACTCGGCAATCGTCTACAAACCTTCGGATATACCCAATGCCAGCGGCCCGCATGTGCATGATCCCCGCAGCGGTGAGATTATAGAAACGCATATCAACTGGTATCACAATGTAATGCTTTTGCTACGCAACTGGTACATGATACAAGCTGGAAACGTGGATAAACGCGCCCAGAAACTGAAATTCGAAGACGAGCTGATGGGTGAACTTATCCGTTTTGTATCATCGCATGAGGTAGGACATACATTAGGGCTGAGACACAATTTCGGATCTTCGGCAACCGTACCTGTCGAAAACCTCAGAAACAAAGAGTGGGTGGAAGCTAACGGGCATACACCTTCGATAATGGACTACGCACGATTCAATTATATCGCCCAGCCCGAAGATAATATTTCGGAAAAAGGGTTGTTTCCCCGTATCGGCGTATATGATGACTGGTCGATAGAATGGGGTTACAGATACTTGCCCGAATATGCCACTGCAGAGGACGAAATTCCATTCTCGAACAAGACAATAATGGAAAAACTCCAGAGCGACAAACGCTTTACTTTCGGAACGGAAACCGACCCTGACGATCCACGCAACCAGAGCGAAGACCTTGGCGACAATGCCATGCTGGCAAGTGGCTATGGCATAAAAAACCTCCAGCGCATTGTTCCGCAAATACTGGATTGGACAAAAGAACCGAATAAGGATTATGCAATGGCAACTTCCATATATGGAGAAGTTGTAACACAATATGGCCGCTATATGGGACATGTTGCCAAAAATATAGCCGGTATTTACCGCACCCCTGTAGTAGTGGAGCAATCCGGTAACTCAGAGGAGTTTGTTCCGGCAAACATACAGAAAGAAGCGATGCAGTTTCTCGACCAACAGCTATTTACTACTCCCGAATGGCTGATCGACAAAACATTGATAACAAAAGCAAGCGTAGATCCGGTAAATTCGATCGGAAGTGTTCAGAAAAGAACATTGGACCGTCTGATCAGCAAATATACAATAGACAAGATGTTGCGTGACGAGGCATATAACGGTGCCGGAGCTTATACGGCTATCAATATGTTCAACGACCTGAAAAAGAGTGTATGGTCTGAACTTACAAACGGAAAAGCAATCGACATCTATCGCCGCAACCTGCAAAAGAACTATGTCAATGCCCTCATCAGCATTGTAGACCCTAAGAATGCGGCTCCGCAGGCACAAACAAGAGCTTCGGATGCAACAGGTATTGCCCGTACACAATTAATCGATCTGCGCCAGAGCATACGCAATGCCGCTGCTTCTTCATCGGGGATCAAGCGCAGCCATTTGCAGGACTTATTGGCACAGATAGAAACAGCATTGGATACCGGCAAATAATGTGAATAGATAGTTGGAACATCCCAACAGATATTCTTTATTAATTTCTAATTTAATAATTATGAATAAGAACATTATTATTTCCATTTTATTACTCTTTGTTGTATTGACATCCTGTAACAAAAAAAGCGGGGAAGACAGATCCAAACCTGTAATAATTGCATATGTAGGCGGATACAACGGACTGACAGATGTGAGTAAAATATCCCCTAATAAGATAACTCATATCAACTACGCCTTTGTAGATGTACAGGGAGGGAAAGCTTTCCTGACAAATGAAGCGACCGACACAGTCAATTTCAGGAAGCTGAATGAACTGAAACAGCAAAACCCGGATTTGAAAATCCTTATATCGGTTGGGGGATGGACATGGAGCCGGAACTTCTCCGACGCAGTATTGACTCCCGAAGGACAAAAGACATTCGCCAAATCGGCTGTCGATATAATGAATAAATATAGCCTCGACGGAGTAGATATAGATTGGGAATATCCTGCCATGGAAGGGGATACAGGTAATGTATTCCGCCCCGAAGATAAGCAGAACTATACACTGATGTTCGCCGCCATCAGAGCCGAACTGGATGAACTCGAAAAGGCATCGGACAAGAAATACCTGCTCACTACTGCTGTCGGTGGCTCGCAAGAGTTTATAAACAATACGGAGATGGGCAAGGCTCAGGAATACCTCGACTATGTGAATATAATGACCTATGACTCCCAATCGAAAGAAAAAGCGATCCATCACACCAACCTTTTAGCCTCGGATAAATACAGCGAATCCAATAGTGCCGATATAGCTGTAAAAGCCTTTAATGCAGCAGGCGTACCTATGGAAAAGCTGGTAATGGGTATCGCTTTCTATGGCCGCATCTATAAAACGAAGAAAGATTCATCGAAAGGAGTAGGTGACCCGATAACCGAACAAATACAGGGAAAGGGGTACACATTTATCAAAGACAGCCTGGTAAACAAGAATGAGTATTACAGATATTGGGACGAAGCGGCGCAGGCTCCTTACCTGTTCAATTTTTATAAGGGTGAGTTTGTAACCTATGACGATGAAGAATCGGCAAAAGCAAAATGCGAGTACGTGAAGACCAACGGAATGGCCGGAGTTATGTTCTGGGAGTACAGTTCCGATCCTAAAGAGTATCTATTGAACGCAATTAATCAGGTACTGAAATAATAAACTTTAACCCTCTCCGTTTTAAGGATTGGACTTCTGTTTGTACTTTTGATTATTAACTAAAGTGCACAATAATATAGCAAGCCACTTTATAAAATATAAATGTGGCTTGCCTTGTAACTATAGGTTTTGAATGAGAAAAAAACGGATACTCTGGGCCGATGACGAAATAGATGTGTTGCGCGCTCATATTCTTTTCCTCGAGGAGAAAGGATATGAAGTAACACCTGTGAACAGCGGCCAGGATGCACTGGACAGCGTAAAGAGCGAATCGTTCGACATTATATTCCTCGATGAAAACATGCCCGGACTGGCAGGTATGGAAACTCTGAGCCTTATCAAAGAGATAGACCCCAATATTCCGGTGATTATGATTACCAAGAGTGAGGATGAAGGGATCATGACACATGCCATAGGCAAGAAAATAGCTGATTATCTGATAAAGCCTGTCAATCCGAACCAGATACTCCTGTCCCTGAAAAAGAACCTGCACAAAGATGATATCGTTTCCGAAATAACGCTTGAAGGTTATCGGGACGAGTTTTCCCAGATAAGCAAACGCATCAATGATTCTCCCGATTACAACGACTGGATAGATATCTACAAGAAACTGGTATATTGGGAAATAGAGTTGGATGCTTCACAAAGCCCCCTGGCAGATCTTTTACGTGTACAAAAACAGGAGGCAAATAATAGCTTTTGCAAGTATATAAAGAAGAATTATGAATCATGGATACAAGATGGAAAGTACAAGCCACTGATTAGTCCCGAACTTTTTCCTAAAAAAATCCTGCCCTTACTGGACAAGGGAGAAAAAGTCTTCTTTATCCTGATCGATAACTTCCGCCTCGACCAGTGGTGGGAAGTAAAAGACCTGCTGGCTGCCGATTTCAATATCTCGGAGGAGGAGTATTTCAGCATCCTGCCTACAGCTACGCAGTATGCGCGTAATGCTATTTTTTCCGGACTGATGCCGTCACAGATTGTGAAGTCTTACTCTGAGCTGTGGGTAGAAGAGGATGAAGACGAGGGAAAGAACCTGAATGAAGAGATATTTTTACAGAAGCAATTGGAAAAATACGGAGGGAAATATACCTTCTCTTATAATAAGCTGCTATCGTCTTCATCAGGTGAAAAACTTGTCCAGAATATGAATTCGTTGAACAACAAGTCACTGAATGTCATTGTTATCAATTTTGTAGATATGTTGTCCCATGCACGCACTGAGTCGAAGATGATACGCGAGCTGGCTTCGGACGAAGCGGCTTATCGCTCGCTGACCCGTTCGTGGTTCAAACATTCCAGCACGATGGATATTTTGCGAAAGGCAAAAGGGATGGGCTATAAAATTGTACTTACTACCGACCATGGTACTATACGCGTGAAAAATCCGGTGAAGGTCATAGGAGATAAGAGCGTAAACTCTAATATACGTTATAAATTCGGACGGAATCTCGAGTATGACCGTAAAAAGGTGTATGACATCCATTCTCCGGAGAAAGCAGGATTGCCGTCTCCCAATATAAGTACAAAATATATTTTTGCTACAGGAGATGATTTCTTCGCATACCCAAACAATTATAACCATTATGTATCGTATTATACCGATACATTCCAGCACGGGGGTATTTCGATGGAGGAAATGATCGTTCCTGTTATTACACTGACAGGAAAATAAACAGCTCTGTTTTTCTCCTATTTTACAGGAAAAGCACAATAAGGCAAAGTAGTTTCTTTTTATTCCTTAAAAAGTATCCCGATGATGTTCAAAGTTATAAATATATAATGCTATAACCCGAATTATTCCTAAATTTGCATCTCAACAAAACTTAGTATGGATAAAAAGCTTTTAATAGCAAAACCAGTAACGGAAGAACTGAAAAAATTCAATACCTATTACAAAGATTCTGTCTTTTGTAATAACGTAAGGATTCAGGAGATTATAGATTATATAATGAAATCGGATGGTAAACGGATACGTCCCATTCTGTTACTATTAGCGGCAAAGGCCTGTGGAGAAATAAACAATACGACTTATAACTCCGCCATCACAGTAGAACTTCTGCATACAGCTTCCCTGATACATGACGATGTTGTTGATGAATCTAAAATAAGAAGAGGAATGGCTTCGCTGAATGCTATTTACGATAATAAAATGGCCGTGCTCGCGGGTGACTATTTTCTTTCCACAGCCTTGATTAAAAGTGTATTGACCGGAAATATTGAGATCATATCCCGCGTTTCGGATCTGGGCCGCGACCTTGCCGAAGGGGAACTAAACCAGCTCTCGCTGGTCAAAGAGCTGATTCTGGATGAAGATGAATATTTTCAGGTAATCAGAAAAAAGACAGCATCCCTTATGTCGGTATGTATGCGTATAGGAGCAATGTCGGTGGATGCGTCAAGTGAAGAGGTCGAGAGATTTACCAAATTGGGAGAATACCTCGGAGTTTGCTTCCAGTTACGGGACGATATATTTGATTACTTTACCGATGCCATCGGCAAGCCTACAGGTAATGATATACGTGAAGGAAAAGTTACGCTTCCCTTATTATATGCTATAAGGAATGCGCCGGAAGATGAGAAAAAAGAACTATTGTCTATTATAGTCTCTTACAACTATACCGACGAAAACATACATAAGCTTATCAGCTATGCCAAAGAGCATGGAGGTATAGAATATGCTTACCGCAAGATGGAAGAATATAAAAATCGTGCAGAGGAAATAATCGCGACGGTTTCGTATACTGAGGTGCGCGAAGCATTGGAAGCCGCTGTGGAATATATAGTGGAAAGAGCTTATTGAAGAATATTAAACCTATATATAAGAAAATGTCCTGATTACTATCAGGACATTTTTTATATAGTAACTGTTTATTTTATAGGGGCATTTGCGAGCATGTAAGCCCAGATATCAATAAGTATCCGTTGAAGGTTATATCCGGTCGCTGTCGACCCTGATCCGTTTGAAGGAAATCCGCCGGAACTGGAATAAGTGGCGCTTTGACCAAACTTATCCGCAAAGCCAAATGTATTTGTGGCCGGATTATATACTCCTAACCTGCGGACCGGAGATACCCCGCTCCCTGTTTGCAGAAAGGTAATCCCACCTTTACATGTTATATACCCCGCGTTACTTCCGTCGCGGGCAACTTCCAACCCATTTGCAAGATCATATGGTACATCTGTTCCTTTAAATATTTCAGGCAGATTAGATGCTGTGGTGAACCCGTTGACAGACGATCCGTCTTCAATAATCAAGCCTAAATTCTGAGGGATAGATCCTCCTGATATTTTATCGGCTACTGTTACAATATACCCTTGACCCGATGTTGCCCAATCTCTTAGCACCGTTACGATTCCGGAATTGAATCGTGATGCATTATCGTTTGCCCCCACCCATACGATAGATACTTCTTCCAGTAGCTCGTCAAGTGTGGCGATTGCCCCGCCTGCAGTAGGGTTAAGACTTACAATCTGTATTCCGGCGGTTCCTGAATATTCCAGAGCAGTGCGGCTCGTAGTACTGATATATTCACCTTTTACCCATCTGGCAGCCCAATCTACAGGATTATTTGTTCTGTTGTTACCTCCGTCTGAAGAAGTGATATCCCAATAATCTTCACCACCTGTGAGGTTTAATATTTTTAGTATTGACGTTGATCGGCTGACAAACCTGATAGGAATCTCATCACAAATAACGTAAGTATTATCGGTTAACGGACCAATGGTTAAGGTTGCATTTAAGGTAACCCCTGATTGTACAGGGCCCGAAACTGTAGATGGATACAAATAGACATCCTGTGGCCCGAAGTTGACATAAGTACCTCTGGCTACAAAAGTTACATTATTCACTACAGCTTCATACCGATAGCTGCCTAACTCTGTTACTTCA
The DNA here is from genome assembly GCF_900079725.1 of uncultured Dysgonomonas sp. NCBI lineage: Bacteria > Pseudomonadati > Bacteroidota > Bacteroidia > Bacteroidales > Dysgonomonadaceae > Dysgonomonas > uncultured Dysgonomonas sp. The sequence goes on along the minus strand of NZ_LT599032.1, from coordinate 2,602,479 downwards.
ACAGGTACAATTATACGGATATTCTGCTTATTAGGAGTTAAATCCGTGTCATATACACCGCTGACACTAATACTGTTACAACCCGAAAAATCAACAGTACCTTCCTGATGTTCACTTTCACATAAGCTGATCCATTTGCTCGAATTCCAATATTCAAAGCATTGTGTCTCAATGTTGAAGATAGCCAATCCTCGGGCTTTTTCATTATCAGAGGAGGCTAATTCATCTAATTTCAATCCGTTTCGTTGGATTGTATTCAACTGTGGTAGCCGAAGTCCTCCTTTGGTCGATACTGTAGATATTTCCAGTACTGAATAGTCCTGCGGGCTGGTATTATCCCCTATCGTGACCTGTCCATTAACACTTAATCCATTAAAAAACAATGCGATTAATAAAAAAAAGAATACCTTTCTTTGTTTTGAGAGTTTTGTGTTTAATTTTTCATAATTCATTTGTCAAATAATTTAGTTTGTGATTTATAGATATGCATGCCTGTTTGATCGAAATCTGAAAAGGAATAATACCTCATCTCTGAATAATCCGGAGATAAGCAAAATTTGAAACTTGTGTTAATAGAAAAGAAAGAGTTTTTCCAAGACCATAAATTATCTTCATACAACTTTCCCAAGCTGTATTTTAGAAAGTGAAGACAAGATAAAGACAAATAAAGACAAAATAAATTTATGGAATTGAGATAGTACAGGTAAAACCCGGATACAATCAAAACTCTTTCTTTGATATCCTTTAAGGTTATATGATTTGTGTATTTCAGAGAATAATATTTACAACGAAAGGGATTTTTTTCCTGAAAAAAAATCGTTACAGTTTTATAATTAAAATTCTTTATTAGATTACGTGCACATATTATTAGATACGGGGGAGTATATGTGCGTAGGGAAATGATTTTATTTAGTCTCTCTCTCTCTCTCTCTCTCTCTCTCTCTCTCTCTCTCTCTCTCTCT